>NZ_CFJNYH010000002.1:0-157911 GCF_984815275.1 Coprobacillus sp. | reverse complement strand
GTCAAGGATAATAAGAAGATAAGACAACAAATGCAAATGGAATATTTAGAAAGAAAAGAGAAATATACATATTTAAGACCAGGTATTTTTGATACTTGTCCTAGAGAAGATGTTTCGGCAGCTGCTATTTTTCATTGTATAAGAAAAGAAGATGAGGACTTTGATCATTATTTTGAAAAAATGAATTATAGTGAAAAAGTTGTTTTTGGAATTTATCAGGTCTCTTTGTCTTTAGAAGGACAGGGATCTTCTATTCATAGTTTTTTCTTGAGTCCTTCAAACCGTCCGTTTGTTCCTATTATAGTGGATATTTTTGAAGAAGTTGGGGCTCATGATATAGCAGAATTAATGAGAGCAGCAAGACGATTTGCAGAGATTATTGAAAATGATGAAGAAGATGATGAAGATGATCCTGAGATGGGAGATTTTTCAAGATATAATTTCTCAGATTTTACAAATGAATTTGTTTCGTTGGTTAATACAACTAACTTGAATGAAAAAATTACAAGATTTATCTTAGAACATAAGGAAGATTTTTATGATACAGATATTCCTAAAGAAATTGATGAAAATGGAGATGAGATAGATGAAGGAATTAGCGACTAAATACAATCATCAAAAAGTAGAAGAAGGTAAATACAAAACATGGATTGATCATCATTATTTTGAGGCTGGAGATGTTTCTAAAAAGCCATATAGTATTGTGATACCACCACCTAATGTTACTGGTAAATTACATTTGGGACATGCTTGGGACACAACACTTCAGGATATGATTATTCGTTATAAACGTATGCAGGGATTTGATGCCTTATGGCTTCCTGGAATGGATCATGCAGGAATTGCAACGCAAGCCAAGGTTGAAGCAAGAATGCGTGAAGATGGACTTTCTCGCTATGATTTGGGAAGAGAGAAGTTTTTAGAAAAAGCATGGTCTTGGAAAGAAGAATATGCTTCTATTATTCGTAATCAATGGGAAAAACTGGGGTTGTCTTTAGATTATTCTAAGGAACGTTTCACATTAGATGAAGGTTTAAGCGAAGCAGTTAAAACAGTTTTTATCACTTTGTATGAAAAAGGATTGATTTATCAGGGAGAACGTATTATTAACTGGGATCCTGTACAAAGAACGGCTCTGTCTAATATCGAAGTTATTCATAAAGAGATTGAAGGACATATGTATTACTTTAAATATAAAGTGGTAGAAAATGATGAGACATTGATTATTGCAACAACACGTCCAGAAACAATGTTTGCTGATCAGGCAATATTTGTTCATCCAGATGATGAACGTTATACACATTTAGTAGGTAAGCATGCAATAAATCCAGCTAATGGGGAAGCTTTGCCAATTATGGCAGATAGTTATATTGATATGAGTTTTGGTACTGCGGTTATGAAATGTACACCTGCGCATGATCCTAACGATTTTGCTTTGGCTAAGAAATATGGATTAAGTATGCCTATTTGTATGCATGATAATGGAACGATGAATGACATGTGTGGAAAATATGCCAATATGGATCGTTTTGAATGCCGTACAGCCCTTTTAGAAGATTTTGAAAAAGCAGGAGTTGTTGACCATATTGAAACACATATGCATCAAGTTGGTCATTCGGAACGTAGTCATGCAATCGTTGAACCTTATTTATCAAAGCAATGGTTTGTTAAAATGAAACCTCTAGCTGAAGCTGCTTTGGCCAATCAGGAGAAAGATTCTCAAGTTAATTTTGTTCCAGGACGATTTGAAAAAACATTTAAACAATGGATGGAAAATATTGAGGATTGGTGTATTTCTAGACAATTATGGTGGGGACATCAAGTGCCAGCCTGGTATCATAAAGAAACAGGTGAAGTTTATGTTGGAAAAACTGCTCCAGAAGATATTGATAATTGGAAACAAGATGAAGATGTTTTAGATACATGGTTTTCAAGTGCTTTATGGCCATTTTCTACAATGGGATGGCCAAATACAGAAAGTGAAATGTTTAAACGTTATTTCCCAACTGATACTTTAGTTACAGGATATGATATTATTTTCTTTTGGGTATCTCGTATGATCTTCCAATCTTTGGAGTTTACTCATGAAAGACCATTTAAAGATGTTCTAATTCATGGTTTGATTCGTGATGAGCAAGGTCGCAAAATGTCTAAATCTTTAGGAAATGGTGTTGACCCAATGGATGTTATTGATGAATATGGTGCTGATACATTGCGTTTTTTCTTAACTACTAATTCTGCTCCAGGTATGGATTTGCGCTATATTCCAGAAAAGTTAGAGGCTTCTTGGAATTTCATTAATAAAATTTGGAATTCAGCAAGATTTGTATTAATGAATATTGATGAAGATATGAAATATGAGGATCTATCATTTACCTATTTAAATTTATCAGACCAATGGATTTTAAATCGTCTTAATGATGTTATTCGATCAGTTGATGAAAATATGGATAAGTTTGAGTTTGTTAATGTAGGAAGCGAGCTTTATAATTTTATTTGGGATGATTTTTGTTCTTGGTATATTGAATTATCTAAAGCTCATTTAAATAGTGATAATGATACTGAGAAACGTGCCACACAAGAAACATTAGTTTATGTACTTAATGCCATTGTTCGTTTATTACACCCATTTATGCCATTTGTGACAGAAGAAATCTATCAGTCAATTCCTCATTTAGAGGAATCGATATGTATCGCAAAATGGCCTGAAGTAAATAATTATTTTGTAAATGACAAGATTAATGGACAATTTCAATACTTATTTGATATTATCAAAGGAATTAGAAATATTCGTGCTCAGTATGTTATTAAAAACTCTATTGAAATAGCTTATAGTATTCAAACAAAAGATGAACAATTATCTGAACTATTAGAAGATATTGCTTTATATGTTTCTAAATTATGTAATGCCCGTTGTATTGGATACAATGTGGAAACATCATCTCATGTTGCTACTGAAATGATTAAAGGTGGACATGCCTTGATTGTTGAACTTGGTGATTATATAGATTTAAATGCTGAAAAGAAAAAACTGGAAGATGAACTTAAGAAACTTGAAGGTGAAATTAAACGTTGTCAGGGAATGCTTTCAAATCCTAATTTTACGAGTAAAGCACCACCAGCAAAAGTGGAAGCCGAGGAAGCTAAATTAGCTGATTATCAATCAAAATATAACGCAGTTCAAGCTAAATTAAAAGAAATGGAAAAGGTGAAATAAAAAATTTCACTTTTTTTATTTTTGAGAAGAAAAATCATATAAAAGAAGTGAATATATATAGTAAGGGGGCTAATAGAAAGGAAGAAGCAATTATGAGAGAATTATCATTACAACAACAATGCGAAATTCAAGGTGGATCTTTTATAGGAACAGCACTTCTTTATTTGTTATTGGGTGCAGGAGTTTATAAGATTTTGAGATCGAAAAAAGGGCGTATTTCGATTCCAAGATTAGTCAATTTAGAATGGCGTAATTAATGGTATGAAAGGCAAAATGCCTTTCATATTCTTTATTGTTAGAGCATATAATTGGTGAGGTGAAGAAAATGAAATTTGAAGTGAAAGTTGTTATTATGAGTATTATTTTTTCTATAGTATGTATGTTTGTGTTTACATATGCAAGTTCATTTACCCAAAAGACAATATATGCTTATCAGGTTGGGATTTATAAAGAAGCAAGCAATAAAGATGCTAAGCTGGCTGAACTTAAAGAATCTGGCATTGAAGGGTATTGTTATAAAAAAGATGGACAATACTATGTTTTATCAATGATTAGTGAAGATCAAAAGAAAGTTGAAAAACATGCGGTTGATATGAAAGGGATTATGAAAACTTATGTTGTATCATCCGATACAACAGTTAAAACTTTATTAGACAACTTATCGAAGGGAGTTATACATGATTAAATCATTACCAATAGAAGAAAATCCACGTGAGAAAGCGATTGTCAATGGGATTGAGTCTTTAAGCAATGTTGAGTTGCTGGCACTTGTTTTAAGAACTGGTAATAAAGATGAATCGGTTATCCAATTAGCACAAAGATTATTAAAGGAAATCGGTGGTATATCACAATTATCTCATATTTGTTATGCTGATCTCATTGCGCTTAAAGGGATTAAAAAGGCCAAAGCCATTGAATTATTAAGTGTTATTGAAATGAGTAAGCGATTAAAACAAAAAGAATCACATGAATCATTGTTATCACCAAGCGATATTTATGATTATGTTAAAAATGAAATGATGATGTTGAAGCAGGAACATTTTGTGGTTTTGTGCTTAGATATTCGTAATCGTGTGATTAAGAAGAAAACAATATTTATAGGCTCATTAAATATGAGTATTGTTACGCCACGTGAAGTCTTTAAAGAGGCTATTGGAGTCAGTAGTGCTAAAATGATACTTTTACATAATCATCCCAGTGGTGATGCCTTGCCTAGTCAGGAGGATTTGTATTTGACAGAGCAATTTGTTAAACTTGGCGAAATGATGGCTATTGAAATAATGGATCATATCATCATTGGCTGGAATCAATTTTATAGCATAAAAGCGAAACAACTCTATTATGATAATCATGGTTGAAATGTTTATCCTTTTTTAATTTGCTTTTTTTTATACCAGATATTATAATGGTATGAGACTAGGGGTGATATTTTGTATAAAAAGAATAAATGGAATAAGCATAATAAAAGAATTGTAATTGTTACAGTTGTTTTGGTCATCTTTTCAGTTATGACTTTGGTCACAAGTCGTTCTGCTTCTGGAATTGAAACGATTTTTAAAGATACCATTGCAAACATTGAATATTATGTGATTAAAGCACCAATTGAATATGTGAGTGGTCTTTTTAATGAATATAGTGAGATGAAGGATGTTTATGAAGAAAATGCTAAACTTAAGCAGAAATTAGATGATTTGGCTCGTGAATCAGCTATGAATGATGTTTTAACATCTGAGTTAAATCAATTAAAAGATATTACAAAAATCAATTATCTACCAACTGATTATCAAGTGAAATATACAACTGTAATTACTAGAGATGCTGAAAACTGGACAAATGAAGTGACTATAAATATTGGCAAACTTTCTGGAATTAAAGAAGGGATGGCAGTGATAACTGCCCAAGGTATGATTGGAACAGTGACAAGTGTGAGCGAAATTTCATCAACTGTTTCACTATTATCTTCTGAAAATTCAAAGAGTCAGTTACCAGTTATGATTTTGAGTGGTGATAAAGAATATTATGGTCTTTTAAACCGTTATGATTTATCTACAAAAAGCTATCGTATTACACTGTTAAGTGATGTTGAAAAGCTTGAAAATGGTGCAAAAGTTGTAACAAGCGGTTTAGGTGGTCCTGGCAAGAGTCCTAAAGGAATTTTGGTTGGAACAGTAGATGGCTTTACATTGGGTGATGATGCAACTGAGTCTGTATGTACTGCAAAACCAAGTGCGGATTTTAATTCATTAAATTATGTTGCTGTGGTTCAAAGGGTGAATGAAGAATGAAAACAAGAATGACAGATAGTTATTTATTCAAATGTATTATGCTTGTTATCGCTTGTTTTATTTTAGATAGTACAATCAGTTATTTTTTACCTTATAACTATACAAAAGTTGGGATGACAATAGTCCCCTGCTTAGGTTTAATGATGTTTTCAATGCTTGTGAGAACTGTTGATGGTGCAGAAAGATATCTTTTTGCGGCTATATGTAGTGTTTATTATTCTATTGTTTATTCGAACTCTTTAGCTATTTATATACTTATTTATTGTTTAATCGCCTTTGTTCGATCTTATCTTTTCAAATTAGAGTCTTTAAGTTTGATAGAATCTATGATTTTCTGTATTTTGACAATATTTGCGCAAGAATGCGTGGTATATTGGCTGATGTGGATTACCAATATGACAAGATATCCTATTGTTTCATTCTTAACAATGAGGATATTGCCTACTTTAATTCTTAATCTTGTATTATTTGTAGGTGTTTATTGGGTCTATAATAAAGTTAAGATAGAGGTGGAATAATGAATATTGAAGTTAAAGGTGTCAATGGTGTTTTGGTTTTGAAAGTGGATCAGTTTTGTGATTTTGATACAGTATTAAATGATTTAAATATGCTCTTGGAACAACCTATCTTTCAACAAGATGGTTATTATCCAAGGGCATATTTTGATTTTGGGTGTCGATATTTGAAAAAAGAAGAATTAAATCATCTGATTATGTTGATAAAGCAAAAGAAGAAAATTTTGTTTGATGGATTATCATTGCCTCATGTTCAGAATCAACTTGAAATCAAACGACAACAATTACGTAATGGGGAAGAACTTTTTATTGACAAAGAAACTCTGTTTTTAGGAACAGTAAATCCAGGAAGTTATGTTTATTGTTATGATAATGTTTATTTTTTAAATACTGTACGTGGCACAATAGTTGCAATGAATGAAAATGTCAAGATTTATGGTCATGATTTTCAAAACGCTCAAATTGTCATAAATCAAGAAACTTTGCATGATTTGACAACATCTGCACTAACAAGTGTCTATTATAAAGATAATTGTATTAAAGCCAAGAAGGAGGATGGTTATGAGCAGAACTATTGTAGTTACATCGGGTAAAGGTGGAGTTGGAAAAAGTAGTATGACAATTAATTTAGGGTATGCGTTAGCATCGCAGGGACAGAAAGTATGTTTGATTGATGCAGACTTTGGATTGAAAAATCTCGATGTTATGATGGGATTAGAAAATCGTGTAATTTATGATTTAAATGATGTGATTTCTAATAAATGTTCTTTGAAACAAATCTTAGTAAAAGATAAGAGAATGGATTCATTGTATTTATTGCCAGCATGTAAATCATTATCATTTGAAAATTTGAATGTTGATTATATGATGAAAATGATTGAACAGTTAAAAAATGAATTTGATTTTATTTTAATAGATAGTCCAGCTGGAATTGAAAAAGGTTTTCAATACGCAAGTGGCTTATCACAAGAAGCGATTATTGTTGTGACACTCGATGTTGTTTCATTAAGAGATGCAGACCGTGTTGTGGGATTGCTGTTGAAGCAGGGAGTCACTAATTTACATATGCTGGTGAATAAATACAACGATGAAGATATACATAAGGGAAGAAGTTTAACATTAAAAGATGCCTATGATATTTTATCAATTCCTTTGCTGGGGCTTGTTTATGATGATCATGAAATGTTAGAGGCAAACAATAAAGGGATGCCAATTTATTTACAGAAGAATTTGTCTATTAGTGGATGTTTTGATCGAATTATTAAGAGATTAGATGGGCAGGAAGTTCCATTTCAAAAAAATAAGAAAAAACCGTTATTTGAAAGGATATTTGGATAATAATTTTATATTTTTTTCATAAGTATAGATGAGGTGACATACTTGTGAATGAAATAGATGAAATTAAAAGACGTATGGAAAAGCGTAGGGCACACCATCACCCAACATTAACTGATCGCCATTTTTCAAGATTGTATAATGGGATGATTAAATGTATGGTTGTATTGTTGGTGGGAGTTGCAATTTGTGCTTATGTGAAGGTGAGTCCAAATGGTGAATATATAAAAGATTATGTGTTGAATGATATGCGTTTTACTGAATTGACAAAATGGGTGAATAATCAATTGTTATCTTTTAATAAAAAGAGTGATAATGCAGCAACCGTTTCTAGTCAGGTATCCTATAAAAATATTAAAGATAACTATTATACGAATCAATCTAATGAAGTTTTGAATTTTGATAAAGGTCGTGTCATTTATGTTGGAAAACAAGATATGCTTGGACAATATGTTACTGTTTTATTAGAAAATAATATAGAAGTGACTTTTGGACAAATGACAGATGTCTTTGTGAGTGCTTATGATCAGGTTGATGCTGCAACGATACTTGGAACATATCAAAATCAGGTTATGATTATCTTTACACAAGGTGAAAAAGAAATTGATTATTCAACGTTTGAAGAACTTATTTCATAAAATTGATATTCACCCAGTTACACTTATATATTTTGTACTTGCATGGATAGGAGGATATTTGAAATGGTATCTTTCTACTTTGCTAATTGTGTGCCTTCACGAAATATGCCATCTTTTGATGGCATATTATTTTGATTTTGAAATTGATAAAGTTGAGATTTTACCATTTGGAGCCTATTTGTCTTTGAATGATTTTTATTTTCATCCCATACGTGAAGAAATCTGCGTGGTTTTAGCTGGACCATGCAGTCATTTGCTCATTTATGGGCTTATATTGGCATTGAGTTCTGGTGTCTATCAGGAATATCTTTTAACTATGAATATAATGGTGTTTGTGTTTAATCTTGTACCTATATATCCAATGGATGGTGGCCGCATTATTGGCTTGATTCTCCAAAGTGTTATGGATTTAAAAAAGGCATTGTATTTAACATTAAAAATATCTGTGTTTGTTTTTTGTATATTATTTTGTTTTTATTGTCAAATCAATACATTTGTTATTCTAAGTTATTTGTTTATCCAGCAATTTTATTATCTGAAGTTTATACCTGTCTATTTGCGGAAATACTATACTCAGATACCAAGTTTATATCCACGTGATAAGATTGTTTTAAATCGTACCTTGACTTATCGGAGAGGATTTCATAATTATTACCAGGTAGATGGTTTGATATATGATGAACAAGACATGGTAGGAGAATTGATTAAGAATGTAAAAAAATAGGAAATATAAGATTATATCTTGTTTTTTTTGATAGATTATGATATCATACTACAGGTATTTCAAATACACACATTGTGAATTCGTGAATCGAGTGCTCTAGTAGAGTGGTTTGTGTTAGAAGCAATGGAGGAAAAAAACAAAAGGAGGAAGTTACAATGGCAGTAATTTCAATGAAAAAATTATTAGAAGTTGGTGTTCATTTTGGACATCAAACAAAAAGATGGAATCCAAAGATGGCTCCATACATTTTCACTTCAAGAAATGGTATTTATATTATCGATTTAAAGAAATCATCTGATAAAATCGATGAAGCTTATGCGGCTATGATGGATATCGTTGCTAAAGGTGGAAAAGTTTTATTTGTAGGAACTAAAAAACAAGCTCAAGAAGCTGTACAATTAGAAGCTCAAAGATCTGGAAGTTTCTATGTAAATTCTCGTTGGTTAGGAGGAACTTTAACAAATTTCAAAACTATCCAAAAGAGAATTAGAAGATTAAAAGAATTAGAAAAAATGGATGAAGATGGAACTTTAGAATTATTCACTAAGAAAGAAGCAATCTTACTTAAAAAAGAACAAGCTAAGTTAGAAAAGAACTTAGGTGGTATCAAAGAAATGAGAAGATTACCAAATGCTTTATTTGTAGTTGATCCTAAAGTTGAACATAATGCAGTTGCAGAAGCAAAAATCTTAGGAATTCCTGTATTTGGTATTGTTGATACAAATTGTGATCCTGATGAAGTTGATTATGTTATCCCAGCAAATGATGATGCAATCAGAGCTGTTAAATTAATCGTTGCTGCAATGGCTGATGCTGTATGTGAAGCAAAAGGTGAACCTTTAACTGTTGCATATGTAAAAGATGAAGATGATAAAGAAGTATCTATGAATGATGCTGTCGCTTCTGTAGAAGAAAGCAAACAAAGAGGACCTAGATATAAAAATCAAGGACGTCCTAGATATAACAGAAATGCTGAAGTAAGCAAACCAGCTGAAGTTAAGGAACCAAAAACTGAAGCATAGTGAGAACAAGGGGAGGCTTATGTCTTTCCCTTTTTTATAAAAAACATAAACGGAGGATAAAAGAATGGCTATTAGTGCAAAATTAGTAAAAGAATTACGTGAAAAAACTGGTGCTGGAATGATGGATTGTAAAAAAGCGTTAGAAGCATGTGATGGGAATTTAGAAGCATCATTTGACTGGTTAAGAGAAAAAGGAATTGCAAAAGCTGCTAAAAAAGCTGACAGAATTGCTGCTGAAGGTTTAACTGCTTTTGTTATTGATGGAAATGCTGCATCAATCGTAGAAGTGAACTCTGAAACAGATTTCGTTGCTAAAAATGCTGAGTTCCAGGAATTAGTAGCAGATATTGCAAAAGTAATTGTTACAAATCAACCAGCAGACTTGGATGCTGCTTTAAAATTACAATTAGATGGTAAAGATTTAGAAACAGTAATTGCTGAAAAAAGTGGTAAAATTGGAGAAAAATTGAGTTTAAGAAGATTTGCTGTTTTAACTAAAGAAGATGCTGAAGTTTTTGGAGCATATTCACATATGGGTGGAAAAATGTCTGCATTGGTTAAATTAAGCGATTCTGATGAAGAAAAAGCCAAAGATATTGCTATGCATGTTGCTGCAAGTGCACCACAATATATTGATAGAACTGCTATTCCAACTGAAGTTTTAGATAGAGAGTTAACTGTATTAAAAGCTCAGGCAATGGAAGAAAATGCAACAAGTGCTAAACCTAAACCAGAAAATATTATTGAAAAAATGGTTGAGGGTCGTTTAAACAAAAACTTAAAGGAAATGTGCTTAGTGGATCAAGAATTCATTAAAGATCCTGATCAGACTGTAGCTAAATACTTAGGAAATGGAAAAGTTTTAGAAATGGTTCGTTTCCAAGTTGGTGAAGGAATGGAAAAAAGAGAAGAAAACTTTGCTGAAGAAGTTGCTGCTCAAATGAAGGGATAATAACTGAATATAAGGGGGAGGACACTTTTTGTGCCCTTTTCTTGTAAAATGAAGGAGAATTATATGAAGTACAATAGAGTTTTGTTGAAATTAAGTGGTGAGGCATTGGCTGGAGAGCAAGGGTTTGGGATTAATCCAGTTGTTGTTGCTGATGTGGCAAGACAAATTAAAGATGCAAAAGATTTAGGTGTTGAGATTGCTATTGTTTGTGGTGGTGGAAATATTTGGCGTGGAAAAACTGGTAGTGATATGGGGATGGAAAGAGCAGCAGCAGACTATATGGGAATGCTGGCGACAGTAATGAATGGTATGGCTTTACAAAATGCTTTAGAAGCTATTGGTGTTAATACAAGATTATTATCTGCTATTGACATGAAGGAAGTTGCTGAACCATATATTAGAAGAAGAGCAGTTCGTCATCTGGAAAAGGGGAGAATTGTTATCTTTGGTGCTGGTACAGGAAGTCCTTTCTTTACAACGGATACAACTGCGGCTTTACGTGCTGCTGAAATGAATGCAGATGTTATTTTAATGGCTAAAAATGGTGTGGATGGTGTTTATTCAGCTGATCCTAAAGTAGATCCAGCAGCTAAAAAATATGATCATATCACTTATTTAGATGTTTTAAACGAAGATTTACATATTATGGATCAAACAGCTATTACTCTATGTAAAGATAATGGTATTGATTTATGTGTATTTAATATGCAAGAAGATGGAAACATCGCTAAAGCTTGTGATGGTGCTTCTATTGGAACAATTATTTCAAAGGGAGGAGAATAAGTATGTTAAATTTAATTTTAGAAGAAACAAAAGAAAAAATGGACAAATCTATTGATGCTTTTAAAAATGAACTTTCTACAGTAAGAACAGGACGTGCTAATCCAACAATGTTGGATAGAGTTATGGTGAATTATTATGGTGAAAAAACACCATTGAATCAAATGGCTAGTATTTCTGTTGTTGAAGGTCGTCAGTTAATGATTAAACCATATGACAAATCAACGTTAAAAGATATTGAACATGGTGTTTATGAAGCTGATTTGGGATTGGCTCCACAGAATGATGGAGAAGTCATTCGTATCAATGTTCCTGCTTTGACTGAAGAGACAAGAAGGGGATATGTGAAACAAGCAAAGAAATTTGCTGAAGATGCCAAAGTTGCATTGCGTAACATTAGAAGATCAGCGAACGATGATGTTGATAAGGCTGGTTTAACTGAAGATGAAGTTAAGCAAGGAAAAGAAAGAGTTCAGAAGTTGACTGATGAATATGTAAAGATTATTGATCAATTAGCAAAAGATAAAGAAGAAGATTTAATGAGTGTTTAATAAAGATTGAGATAAAAGTTTTTATACTTTTATCTCTTTTTGTTTGATATTTTAATTATCTTTAAAGGAGGAGTTAAGATGCTTAAAATTGGAGAATTTTCGAAACTAACTAATATTTCAGTTCGAATGCTTCATCATTATGATGAAATTGGATTACTGAAACCAATCAAAATAGATGCTCAAAATGGGTATCGTCTCTATTCTGTTTCACAGATTCCAGACTTACAAAAAATTGTAATGCTTCGTGATCTTCATTTTCAAATTTCAGAAATTCAAAGTGCTCTTCATGATTGGTCAAAAGAAACACTTATTAAAAAGATGAAATGTAAAATACGAGAAAAAGAAACTTTAATTGAAAAGGTAAAGAAACTGATTAAGCAAATAGAACAAACTATTCATAGCATTGGGACAGAGCAACTTGATTTACACTATAATGTTATTTTAAGAGAAGTTTTTGATCAGTGTGTTATTTCATTAAGAAAAAAATACCTTATTATCATGATGAAGGTATTTTATGGAAAGAACTTTATCAGTATGTCAGGGAAAATCATATAGAAATATTAAAGCAGAATAATAACAATATAGCTATTTATTATGATGAGGAACATAAAGAAGGACAGGTGGAGATCCAATTCGTCGTATCGTTCATATTACGCAGAAGCCTATTGGTCGTTTTTCCCGTTCTACACCTGCCACTTATACAGCCCTTATGGATGAAATTTGTTTATTCTTTTCGGAAACTGAGATGAAAAAAATCCGAAATTATTCGATGAGTTATTTTAGTTATAACAGTAAAGAAGGACAGTGTCCAGTGTGTCATGGATATGGCTACAAAACTATAGAAGTTCCATTTATGCCAGGAATAAAAACAAAATGTACATTGTGCAAAGGGAAAAAATTTCATTCACCTATATTACAAATTTTATATAAAGGAAAAAATATTTCTCAAATATTAGATTTCAGTATGGAAGAAGCACTTCTGTTTTTTTAAGAACATAAGAAAATATCTCAAATCATTCAAGTTTTTATTGATATAGGATTAGGTTATATATCGCTAGGACAAAGTTCATTGACATTATCGGGAGGAGAAGCACAAAGGATCAAGCTGGTAACTGAACTCCAAGTCACAGAGCAACAGCATACCTTATATTTATTAGATGAACCTTCAACTGGGTTGCATATAAGCGATATTCAGAAACTTATAAACATATTTGATCGTTTGCTTTCAAAAGGGCATACAATTATTTTGGTGGAACATCATCTAGATGTTATTAAAAATGCAGATTGGATTGTTGATTTGGGTCCTGAAGGTGGGGATAAAGGTGGTAAAGTGAATGTTCAAGGGACTGTTACTGATGTCCAGCAATGTTCTCAAAGTTATACTGGTCAACTTTTAAAGCAAGGTTATATCGATGAAAATATTTAGAGACTTTCTAAGGAGTCTCTTTTATTTGTGCCATTTTTATCAATTTAATACTTCAAGTAAACGGGTGAAGTAGTGAATGAAACAGACTTCTTTTCTGTATTTTGTTTTCATAATGAAATGTTTATGATATAATACAAAAAGATTATGAGGTGAAAGTATGTTTTTTAAGAAGAAAATGCAACATGATTATGATTTAGACATGCATAATATTCCTGGTCATATTGCTTTTATTATGGATGGTAATGGCAGATGGGCAAAGAAGCGAAAGATGCCAAGAACTTATGGGCATCATGAGGGCACAAAAACTATTCGTACTTTAGCTTTAGAAGCAAATCGTTTAGGTGTGAAGGCAATGACTGTTTATGCTTTTTCTACAGAAAACTTTAAAAGAGAGGCTAGTGAAGTTGAGTATATTTTTAAATTGCCTAAAGAGTTCTTTAATTTATATCTAAAAGAATTAATGGAAAATAATGTTCAAATTCGTTATATTGGTCATTTAGAAATGGCTCCCATTGAAACTCAGAATATTATTAAGGAAGCAATTCAAAGAACTTCTGTTAACAGTGGTTTGATATTAACTTTTGCTTTTATTTATGGTGGGCGCGATGAAATTGTTGAAGCAACTCGAATAATTTGTGAAAAGTATAAGAATGGTGAGATTTCTTTAAGTGATGTAACTGAAGACTATTTTGAACAGCATTTAATGACAAAAGATTTACCACCTGTTGATTTAATGGTGAGAAGTAGCGGTGAATGCCGTTTGTCTAATTTCTTACCTTGGCAATTGGCATATGCAGAATTTATTTTTGATGAAACATTGTGGCCTGATTTTGATGAAGAACATTTACATAGAGCAATAGCTATTTATCAGGGCAGAGAAAGAAGATTTGGAGGAGTATTGAAATGAAAACACGAATTATTACAGGGCTTGTCTTAATTGCAATTATTTTACCTTGTGTTCTTATTGGTAATATTCCTTTCCAAGTTCTTGTAGGAATTGTTGCAGGAGCAGCAGTTTTTGAGATGCTTTCTATTTGTGATCGTCCAAAAGCAAATATTTATCTGTATCCGTTAGTTGGAGTATTTGTATTTTATTCATTGTTTTTCATGAATTCCTTGATGGTTTCAACTGAAATTATTATGGTATATTTGATTACTTTATTGGCTTGTAGCATGTTTGATAATGGTATGAACTTTCATCGTTTGTGCTACTATTTTACAGCAGGTGTTTTGATTGCTATGGGATTACATATGATTTATCAATTGCGTTTAACATATGGTGTTGAATATCTTATCATACTAGCATTGGCAACATTTGGGACAGATACAGGTGCTTATTTTGCTGGACTAATGTTTGGTAAACATAAACTTAATCCGAGACTATCACCTAAGAAGACCATTGAGGGGTCGATTGGTGGTATGTTGTTTGGAACTGTTCTTTCTGTTGCTTATGGTGCATATATTCAAGTGAACATACCTTTGACTTTATTGATTGCTGTGTGTTTGATTTTAACAATAACTGGACAGATTGGTGATTTGACTTTTAGCAGTATCAAAAGAACTTTTGAAGTGAAAGATTATTCACAGTTATTGCCAGGGCATGGTGGTGTTCTTGATCGCTTTGATTCCATTTTATTCAATGCTATGGTTTTTGGACTTTTGCTTCATTTTATAGCAATGGCGGTGATATAATATGAAAAAAATAACTGTATTAGGTGTAACTGGTTCAATTGGTCAGCAAACTGTTGATGTTGTTGTGAATCATCGTGATGAGTTTGAAATTGTTGCTATGAGTGCTGGTCGCAATATTGTTGCTTTAGAAGAGATTATGAAGCAATTGAATGTTTCCCATATTTGTGTTCAAAATAAAGAGGATAAAGAGTATTTAGAGAATAAATACAAAGATTGTCATTTTTATTATGGACAAGATGGTTTAATGACAATTGCAACTTTACCAGAAGTTGAAATTGTTTTGAATGCCATTGTTGGATTTGCTGGATTATTACCAACGATGGAAGCTATCAAAGCGCATAAAGATATTGCTTTGGCAAATAAAGAAACTTTAGTGGTGGCTGGTCACTTAATTTGTCCTTTGGTTAAAGAGTATCAAGTTGCACTATTACCAGTTGATAGTGAACATTCAGCAATTTTCCAATCCATGAATGGGGAGAATCATCAAGATATTTCTAAAATTATTTTAACAGCAAGTGGTGGTAGCTTTAGAGATAAAACTCGCGATGAACTTGTAGATGTGACTGTTGAACAGGCGTTGAAACATCCAAATTGGGCTATGGGTGCTAAGATTACTATAGATAGTGCAACATTATTTAATAAAGGTTTGGAAGTGATGGAAGCAAGATGGCTGTTTGATATTGATTATGATGATATAGAAGTTTTAATTCATCCTGAGAGTATTGTTCACTCGATGGTTGAATATCAGGATACATCTGTCATTGCTCAATTGGGAACTCCAGATATGCGTTTGCCAATTCAATATGCACTCACATATCCTCGTCGCCAGCCATTGATTAATGGTCAACGTCTTTCTTTAAGTGATGTGGGAAGTCTTCATTTTTACAAGCCTGATTTGAAAAGATTTCATGCACTGGCATTAGCATATGAAGCAGGACGTCAAGGGGGCTCTATGCCTTGTGTCCTCAATGGTGCTAATGAGCAGGCGAATTCTTTGTTTTTAAATGGTCGTATTCGTTTCTTGGATATTGAAAAACTGGTGGAAGATGCTATGCGAGCTCATGAGTGGGTTAATCATCCAACATTAGAACAATTAATAGAAATAGACCAATGGGCAAGAGATTTTGTTTTGAAAAGAGTAGGAGAAGATTAGATGCAAAATATTATTAACGTTTTAGTCTTTTTATTGATTTTAGGATCTATCATTATTATTCATGAATTAGGACACTTTTTAGCGGCGAAATTCTTTGGCGTTTATTGTAGTCAGTTTTCAATTGGTTTTGGTCCTAAAATCTGGTCAAAAAAAGGAAAAGAAACTGAATATGAGATTCGTGCTTTACCGTTTGGTGGGTTTGTCGCTATGGCTGGTGAAGAAAATCAAGAAGATAATGAAGAGATGCAAGATATTCCAATCGAAAGAACACTAAAGGGAATTAAGGCTTATCAAAAAGTCATAATATTCTTAGCTGGTGTATTTATGAATTTCATATTGGCAATTGTTGTACTTTTGTCTGTGAATGTTTTTGCAGGGCAATTACCTGTGAATGTTGCTCAAGTAGGAACAATAAGTCAAGGATCAGCTGCTGAAAAATCTGGTTTGCAAGTTGGGGATATCATTCAACAAGTGGATATTGTAGAAACAGGACAAACGATTCTGATTTCAAATTATGAAGATATATATTTTACTCAAGAAAACTTAAAAACAACTGCTAATGAAATTACTATGAATGTGACTGTGCAAAGGCAAAATGAAAAGAAAGTTTTGACAATGAAAGTGCAATGTGATCAAACAGATGCACGATATCGCTTAGGGATTACCCAGGCAACCCGTCCAATGAATTTTGTAGAAGCCGTTCAACATACATTTATTTCATTTGGTGAGATGAGTGTTGCTATATTTGCAGCAGTTGGGCAATTAATCACGAAATTTACTGATACAGTCACACAACTTTCTGGACCAGCAGGTATTTATCAAATTACTGCACAGGTAACAGAATCGGGACAGGTGACTTATATTCTTAATTTATTGGCAATGTTATCAATTAATGTTGGGATTTTTAATTTATTGCCAATTCCTGGATTAGATGGTTGTCAAGTTATCTTTGCTGTAGTTGAAAAGATGATAGGTCGAGAACTTCCACAAAAATTAAAACTGACTTTACAGATGATTGGGTTAGGGTTAGTTATGTTATTAATGGTATTTGTGACATATCAAGATATAATGAGAATATTTGGATAAGGGATACTATATCCCTTTTCATATTGAAAAGGAGGAATCAAAATGAATAAAATGTTAATTTTGTTGGAGCAACTTCATCTGGAAAATGATGTTCGACAATTAAAGAATGCTAATATAGATAGAGTCGTTGTTAATGCTGATAATTCATATGTGTTTTATGTATCTGCTTCGCATATTGTTCCATTAGAGGAAATAAGAAAATTATTTTCTGCTAAGAATGAATTTCCTTATCCAAGTAATTTTGTTTTTGATTGGATGTCTTCATATACTGCAGATGATGTTCAGGATTATGCGATGTTTATTTTAAATGGTTTAAAAGGACGTTTTCCTCAAATAGATTTTATTAATGAAGGCTCATTATCTTTTGAAGAAAACACATTAAAAATAGAAGTTTTAAATGAGATTCAATTGAATCAAATGCAGCAGCTTTTTAAGATATTTGATAAGTATTTTAATAAGTTTGGCATTCAAATTGGATTTGATGCCTATATTGATCAAAATAATGAAACTTATCAATCTATTCAAGAAGAAATGAATGCATTAAATGAAGTTAAAGTTGATCAAAAAACTTTTGATCAAGTTGATGAGATGGTTATAGAAAAAAAACCGAAGTTCCAGAGTTATAAAAAAGAATACTTTTCACTAACAATTGATGAGATAGATGAAAATGTAAAAGAAGTACAAATTCAGGGTTATGTCTTTAATGAAGATTCTAAAAAAGTTAAAACTGGTAAAACAATTCAATCCTTATATGTGACAGATTATACAAACAGTATAGTCGTTAAACGTTTTGAAAACAAAGGTGGCAATAGCCTTGAAGAAATGAACAAAGTGAAAAAGGGTGGTGTTTGGGTTCGCATTAAAGGAAATGTCGAGTATGATACATATGCTAAGGATACTGTCATTATTGCTAGAGAAGTCGAAGTAATTCCATCACCTAAAGTTCGTCAAGATAATGCAACAAAAAAGCGTGTTGAATTGCATACACACTCTAAAATGTCAGCAATGGATGGAATTGGGACCATTACTGACTATATTAGTCGAGCTGCTTATTGGGGTCATCAAGCTATTGCGATAACTGACCATGGAAATGTACAGTCTTTTCCAGAAGCACAAATGGCAAGTATAAAAAATAAAATAAAAATGATTTATGGTGTTGAGATGTATATGATTGATCTGGAATTTACTGTTGTCTTCAATGAAAAGGATATTTCACTCAAAGACTTGACTTTTATATCGTTTGACCTTGAAACAACAGGATTATCTGTTATGGATGATGATATTACAGAATTTGGAGCTGTCAAGATGAAAAATGGCCAAGAAGTTGGGCGTTTGCAAAGCTTAATTAAACCAAATAAGCGTATATCACAAAAGATTACCAATTTAACTCATATTACAAATGAAGACGTCAAGGATGCCCCAACCATTCAGGAGTATATTCCAAAGATTCTTGAATTCTTTGGGGATGATGTGATTGTTGCACATAATGCGACATTTGATGTTGGTTTTCTAAATGAAATTCTCCAAAGACATGGTTATGAAAAATTAAAAAATCCTGCAATTGATTCATTGGCTTTAGCATGGAAATTATTGCCTCAACTCAAGGGATTCCGTTTAGGAAATGTTGCGAGATATTATCGTATTGCTTATGATGGCGATGATGCTCATAGAGCTGATTATGATGCTGAAGTCTTGGCAGGTGTGTTTAATATGATGCTTCATGATATGATGCAAAATCAGCAGTATTCACTTTTAGATATGAATGCAATGCCATGTGAAAGTGCATATAAAATTGTCCGTCCTAAACATATGTGTGTTCTTGCAAAAGATAAAACAGGTTTAAAAAACATGTTTAAATTGGTTTCAGAAGCCAATACAACATATTATCAAAAAACTTCACGTATTCCACGTGAACGACTTGAATTTTATCGTGAAGGCTTATTGTTTGGAAGTGGTTGTTATAACTCTGAAATCTTTGATTTAGCAATGACACGAAGTATTGAAGAACTCAAAAAAGCTATGGCTTTTTATGATTATATAGAGATTCTTCCTTTGGATATCTGTGATTATTTTGTGGAACGTGGAAGAGTTGATACAAAAGAGGATTTACAACGTATTTTGCGACGTATTGTTGATACTGCAAAAGAGATGGGAAAAATGATTGTTGCGACAGGTGATGTCCATTATCTTGATCAAAAAGATAAAATTTTTAGAGATGTTTTTACATGTAATCCTAAAATTGGATTAGGTGGTACACTTCACCCTTTAACTGATCGTAATAATCCTAGTGCCTGGACACCAGATGAGTATTTAAGAACAACTCAGGAAATGATGGATAGTTTGCCATATCTTACTGATGATGAAAAATATGAATATGTTGTCGAAAATACAAATAAAATTGCTGATATGATTGACGGAAGTTTTCATGTTGTACATGATAAACTTTTTACCCCACATATTGATAATGCTGATGAGAACTTAAGAAAATTATGTTTTGATAATGCTCATAAACAATATGGAGAAGTTTTGCCAGATATTGTTGAAAAGCGTTTAACAAAAGAGTTGGACAACATTATTAAACATGGTTTTGGAGTTATTTATTATATCGCTCATAAGTTAGTTAAAAAGTCAAATGAAGCAGGGTACCTGGTAGGAAGTCGAGGTTCTGTAGGTTCTTCGTTTGTTGCTACGATGGCTGAAATTTCAGAAGTTAATCCTTTGCCTCCGCATTACTATTGTCCAAATTGCCAATATAATGAGTTTTTGCCAGATGGCTTTATAGCTAATGGATTTGATCTTCCTAATAAAGTCTGTCCAAAATGTGGCAAACCACTCAAAGGTGATGGCCATAATATCCCATTTGAAACTTTCTTGGGGTTTAATGCTGATAAGGTACCTGATATTGACTTAAACTTTTCAGGTGATTATCAGCCAACTGCTCATGCCTATACAAAAGAAATTTTTGGAGAAAGCCATGTTTATCGTGCTGGAACAATTTCAACAGTAGCTGAAAAAACTGCTTATGGATATGCTAGAGGTTATGCAGAATTGATGGGGAGAGAGAATTCAATTCGTACAGCTGAATTAGAAAGAATTGCAAAAGGATGTACTGGTGTTAAGCGTACAACTGGACAGCACCCAGGGGGGATTATTGTTATTCCTGAAAATATGGATGTCTATGATTTTACTCCATATCAATATCCAGCTGATGATTTAAGTGCTGAATGGAAGACAACTCACTTTGATTTCCATGCCATTCATGACAATGTTTTGAAATTTGATATTTTGGGTCACGTTGATCCAACAGTTATTAGAATGCTACAAGATTTAACTGGCATTGATCCAAAGGATATTCCAACAAATGATCCAGAAGTTATGAGTTTGTTCAACTCAACAGAAGCGTTAAAGATTGATTTAGGATATTTGAATTGTAAAACAGGTGCTTTAGGTTTGCCAGAGTTTGGTACAAAGTTTGTTCGAGGCATGCTTGAACAGACACATCCAACATCATTCAGTGATCTTGTTATTCTTTCTGGTTTGTCTCATGGAACAGATGTTTATCTGGGAAATGCAGAAACATTGATTTCATCTGGAACATGCACCCTTAAAGAGGTCATTGGATGTCGTGATGATATTATGGTTTATTTGATTGAAAAAGGCTTGCCAAATAAAGATGCATTTGACATTATGGAATGCGTACGTAAAGGAAAATCGCCTGTTGTTTTCCCAGAAAAGAAATATGAAGAATTAATGCGTGAAAATGATGTACCAACTTGGTATATTGAATCATGTAAGAAAATCAAGTACATGTTCCCAAAAGCCCATGCAGCTGCTTATGTTTTAAGTGCGGTTCGCGTGGCGTGGTGGAAACTTTATTACCCACGTGAGTACTATGCTGTTTACTTTACGACACGTTGTGATGCTTATGATATTGAAACGCTATTACAGGGGAAAGATGTTATTTATGCAAAATATCAACAAATTTTAAATGATAAACAAAATGGAGTGAAAATTTCTAACAAAGAAGAAGCTTTGATTTCTGTGTTTGAAATCGCATTAGAAATGTATGAACGAGATATTCACTTTAATAATATATCTTTAGAAAAATCAGATTCTCGTAATTTTATTCTTGATCCTGATGATGAACATGGTTTGCTTCCGCCATTTACATCAATTGATGGTTTGGGGGCAGCCGTAGGCGATAGTGTAGTTGAAGCACGTAAAGTGAATTCATTTTTATCAAAAGAAGATGTTACAAAGCGTACGAAACTGACGAATACACAAATCGATTTCTTGACGAAAATTGGCGTATTTGAAGATATGTCAGATGAGAATCAGCTATCATTGTTTGATTTATAGAAAAAATATGATGAAAGCATTGTTTTTTTGATTCATCTGTGCTATATTATATCTGTAATAAGTGATTTACGAGAGGGGTAACCCTCTCGTTTATATTTGTAAACGGAGGGTTATATGTTAGAGAAAATCACAAGTTTAATTCAACCGATTTTAGATAATCATGATGTTTATCTTGATGATATTGAATATGTCAGCGAAAAAAACGAGTGGTATTTGAGGATCTTTATTGAAAAAAATGATGGACACTTAGATATGGATACTTGTGTTGCTGTTAGTGAAGATATTAGTTTGAAGTTGGATGAAGAAGATATCATTACAAATGAATACTATTTAGAGGTTTCTTCGCCTGGTGCTGAAAAACCATTAAAAACGTTAGAAAAAGTTCAACAATCTATTGGAGAATATGTTTATATTCAATTTAAAAAACCAACACTTGGAATGGATGAAGTCTATGGAACTCTTTTCAATGTTGATGGTGAAATGATTGAACTTCAATATATGGTTAAGAACATTAAAAAGAAATGTGATATTAAATATGATGATATTGCTTTCATCAGATTAGCTGTTAAGTTTTAAGGAGGAAAATAAAAATGGCTAGCAAGAAGTTTATTCAAGCTTTAGAATTATTAGAAAGTGAAAAAGGAATTGAAAAAGAAGTTGTATTAGAGGCATTAAAAGAAGCTTTAGAAAAGTCTTATAAGAAAAATTATGGTGGACCTGAATCTATTATTCGTGTTGATATTAATGAAAATAATGGAAAAATTCGTTTATATGAAATTAAACATGTTGTTGATGATGTCAATGATGAAGATTTTGAATTATCTTTAGAAGAAGCTCAAATGATTAATCCTAAGTACCAAATAGGTGATGATGTTGTTAATGAGATTGATCCAGAAGTTTTTGGTCGCTTAGCAGCAGTTCAAACAAAACAGTTATTAAAACAAAAGATTAGAGAAGCTGAAAAAGAAACACTTTACAATGAATTTGTTGATAAAAAAGATGATATTATTACAGGTATTGTAGATCGTGTTGAAGAACGATTTGCGATTATCAATATTGGCAGAACTGGAGCTTTGCTGCCATCTAATCAACAAATTCCTGGTGAAACAATCTACGAAGGACAACACTTAAAAGTCTATGTCAGTGATGTTGAAAGAAATACAAAAGGAACACATATTGGTGTTTCTAGAACTGAGCCTGGTTTAGTCAAAAGATTGTTTGAAATGGAAGTTCCAGAAATTTATGATGGGACTGTAGAAATTAAGTCTGTTTCTCGTGAAGCTGGAGATAGAAGTAAAATTGCTGTCTATACAACTAATGAAAATGTTGATCCGATTGGTTCTTGTGTTGGTCCCAAAGGGAGCCGTGTGCGCAATGTTGTTAATGAACTCAATGGTGAAATGATTGACATTGTTGAATGGAATGAAAATCCAGTTATCTTTATATCTCATGCTTTATCACCATCTGAAGTTGTAAATGTTGATATTAATGAGAATGACCATAGTGCACTTGTTATTGTCCCTGATAATCAATTGTCATTAGCAATTGGTAAGAAAGGACAAAATGCGAGATTGGCTGTAAGACTGACTGGTTGGAAAATTGATATTAAATCAGTAAGTGAAGCTGCTAGAGAAGGTATTATTTATGGTCAGGATGCTGAATTTGAAAAAACATTTGTAGAAGAAATGACAAAAGATGAACCTGTTATTGAAGATGTCATGATTGAAGAAAGTTTTGAAGAGTTAGAAGATATAATCGAAGAACCAATCACTGAAAATATCATTGTTGAAGAACCAGTCGTTCAACCAATTGTTGAAGAAGTCAAGGCAGATGTGGAAGTAACTGAGCCTGAAATACTTTTAGATGATGAAGTTGAAAATGATATGGAGACAAAAGTGATTGAAGAGGAGATATTTACTGATTATAGTGATCAAGATTATGATGACGAGGATTATGATGATTATGAAGATTATGATCCTAAATATGATGAAGATATTGATTATGATGAATTTGACAAATATTATGATGAAAAATAGAGGTGAAACTTATGAAAAAAGTACCTTTAAGAAAATGTGTGGCAACTGGTGAACAATTGCCAAAAAAAGAATTAATTCGCGTTGTTAAAAATAAAGAGGGTCAAGTTTTTGTTGATCCTACTGGAAAAATGAATGGTAGAGGAGCTTATCTGAAAAAAAGTCTTGAAGCTATTGAAATAGCACAAAAGAAAGCTATTTTGAAGCGTTCATTAGAAATTGATATTCCTAATGAGATATATGAGGAATTAAAGTCTTATGTTAAATAGTGATGTTTTTTCTTTATTAGGTCTTGCTGCGCGAGCAAGAAAAATTTGTTCAGGTGATGTCTTGCTTAAAGATATTCGTTCAAAAAGTGTTTCACTTGTTATTATAGCTGAAAATGCAAGTGATAATTCAAAGAAAAAATGGAGTGATAAATGTACTTATTATAAGATTGATTATCGTATAATAGGTACAAGTGATGAATTGTCTCATGCAGTTGGAAAAGATAACCGAGTTGCTGTGGGAATAAAAGATAAAGGTTTTGCAGATAAAATCAAATCAAAGTTAGGAGGTTGATATTATGGCAAAAAAGAATACTTCAACAAAAAAGAGAGGTAATCAGCATAAAAAGAAATTGATTTCTAATATTCCAAATAAAGCCAAAGAAGAAAAGAAAATTATTGGTGATGGAATTGTGGAATATGAGGAAGGGATTACTGTTGGAGAGTTAGCAGAAAAGATTGGACAAACACCTGCTAATGTTATTAAAGTTTTATTTGTGTTAGGAACAATGGTGACTATTAATTCATCTTTAGATGATGAACAAGTAGAATTGATTTGTCTTGAATATGGTTATGAAACAAAAAAGAAAGTTGTTGTCAGTGAAATTAACTTCGAAGAGATTGAGATTGTTGATGATGAAGCTGATTTAACAAGTCGTCCGCCAGTTGTGACAATTATGGGACATGTTGACCATGGAAAAACAACATTATTAGATTCAATTAGAAAATCTAAAGTTGTTGATGGTGAATTTGGTGGAATCACGCAGCATATTGGTGCATATCAAGTAGATGTGAATGGGAAAAAAGTAACTTTCTTGGATACACCAGGGCATGAGGCATTTACAGCTATGCGTGCACGTGGGGCACAGGTTACTGATATTGTTATCATTGTTGTAGCAGCTGATGATGGTGTTATGCCACAAACAAAGGAAGCTGTTGATCATGCTTTGGCCGCAAGAGTACCAATCGTTGTCGCTGTCAATAAAATTGATAAAGAAGGTGCTGATCCTGAACGTATCAAGGGTGAAATGAGTGAAATTGGATTAATGCCAGAAGAGTGGGGTGGAGAGACAATTTATTGTAATATCTCTGCTAAGCAAGGAACTGGTATTGATGAATTATTAGAAACATTAACTGTTGTTGCAGAATTGGCAGATTTGAAAGCAAATCCAAAACGTTATGCATATGGGACAGTTGTTGAGGGTAGACTTGATAAGGGACGTGGACCAGTTGCAACTTTATTAGTTGAAAATGGGACATTAAGATCAGGTGATCCTATTGTTGTAGGAACAGCATTTGGGCGTGTTCGTCAAATGTTAAGTGACAATGGAAGAGAGATCAAACATGCTGGTCCATCTACACCTGTTGAAATTACTGGGTTAAATGAAGTTCCTGTTGCAGGTGATAAGTTTATGGCTTTTGAAACTGAAAAAATGGCACGCCATGTTGGGGAAGAAAGACAAAAAGTAAAACAGGTTAAAGATCGTGGTATGAATTCAGCGATGAGTTTAGATGATTTATTTAATCAAATTAAAGAAGGACAAGTTGCTGATTTGAATATTATTGTTAAAGCTGATGTGAATGGAACTGCTGAAGCAGTCAAAGGATCATTGGAGAAGATTGATATTGATGGAGCAAGAGTCAATGTTATTCGATCTACAGTTGGTGCTATCAGTGAATCTGATGTTTTATTAGCAAGTGCTTCAAAAGCTATTATTTATGGTTTCAATGTCCGTCCAGATGCAAATGTAAGACGTAAGGCTGATGAAGAGGGCGTTCAAATTAGGTTGCATAACATTATTTATAAAATGGTTGAAGAAATTGAAGCAGCTATGAAAGGAATGTTAGCTCCTGAGTTTGAAGAAGTTGTAACTGGACAAGCAGAAATCAGACAAGTTATCAAGGTATCAAAAGTTGGGAATATTGCTGGATGTTATGTAACTGATGGTTATATTCGTAAAGACTGCGGTATTCGTTTAATTCGTGATGGTGTGGTTATTTATGAAGGTAAATTAGCTTCTCTTAAACGTTTTAAAGATGATGCAAAAGAAGTTGCAACTGGATATGAATGTGGTATGACAATTGAAAATTACAATGATATTAAAGAAGGCGATATTATTGAAGGTTATATCATGGAAGAAGTTGAAAGAAAATAGGAGTTGATTTCTAGTGGTATTAAAAAAAGAGAAAATGAATAATATTATTCAAAGGGAACTTTCTACTATTTTACAAACTGAAGTAAAAGATCCATCAATTGGCTTTTGTACAATTACTGGTGTTGATACAACAGCTGATTTATCAATTTCTAAAATCTATGTTTCATTCTTAAATAAAAATACTAAGAAAAGCATGGAGGCTTTAGAAAGATCTAAAGGGTTTATTCGTTCGTTATTAGCTAAGCGTTTGACAATTCGCAAATGCCCTGAACTTCATTTTGTTTTAGATACATCTTTGGAGTATGGAAATAAAATTGATAATATTATTGAGGAATTGAATGAGAAAGGTGAGTCGTAGGCTTGCCTTTTTTTATAATATACTATGTGAAATAATTGACATAGTATAATAATGAGTATAAAATATAAAAGACAATACAGAAAGAAGGAAAAAGAAAATATGTTATTAGAAGGAAAAATTGCAGTTGTCACTGGAGGAACAAGAGGAATTGGCTATGCAACAGTAAAAGCTTTTTTAGAGCAAGGAGCAAAGGTAGCGCTTTTTGGGTCAAGAGAAGAAACTGTCAAAATAGCTTTAGAAAAATTGAATGAAGAGAATGCTGATTATCCTGTCATAGGGCTGCACCCTAATTTGATGGATCCCCAAGAAGTGAAATCAGCGTTTCAAACAGTTGTTGATGAATTTGGGCGTATTGATATTCTTGTCAATAATGCTGGTATTTCACAAAGAGATAAAATATTTGATTATAATATTGAAGATTTTGAGATGATTATGAATTTGAATGTTAATGCTGTTTTTATATGTTCAAAAGAAGCAGCTTCTTTGATGAAGAATCAAGGTGGCGGAGTTATCTTGAATACAAGTTCTATGGTCTCTTTATATGGACAACCAGCTGGCGCAGGTTACCCAACATCAAAATTCGCAGTTAATGGGATGACAAAATCATTAGCACGAGAATTGGGAAAAGATCATATTCGAGTGAATGCTGTGGCTCCTGGTGTTATCAAAACAGATATGGTTGCTGCTTTACCAGATGAGGTTATCCAACCAATTATTAATACAATTCCACTAAGAAGAGTTGGAGAACCAGAAGATGTTGCGAATGCTTTTGTGTTTTTAGCGAGTGATATGGCTAGTTATATTACAGGTGTTATTTTGTCAGTTGATGGTGCAACAATGTCGTAAGAATTGGGTATACTTTTGTATACCTTTTTCTGTGTATTTTATTTGAAGATATGAAGAGAAGTGGTATAATATAACAAGGAGGACAAAATTATGAAAAAATGTATTGTGAACGGGAAAGTTATTCTACATGATGAAATTGTAGAAAAAAATATTTTTATTGAAAATGATAAAATAGTGGAAATAAGTCAGCGTCAGCCTTGCGATGAAGAAGTGATTGATGCTCATGGATTATATGTTGCGCCTGGATTTATTGATGTCCATACACATGGTCGTGCTGGAAGTGATACAATGTATCCAACTTTTGAGGATTTAAATACGATTTCAAAGGCTGCTTTAAAAACTGGTGTTACAACATTGTTGCCAACAACTATGACTATGCCTGCTGTAGATATTGCAAAAGCAGTAGAAAATCTTGCTATAAATAAAAATAAAGTTGAAGGTGCTCAGATATTAGGGACTCATCTTGAGGGACCTTTCTTCAATAAAATTTATAAAGGTGCTCAACCAGAAGAATGTATGATTCTTCCAACTGTTGAAAATTATTTATCTTTTGTAAAAGAACATCAAGATATAGTTAGAAAAATTTCAATTGCACCAGAATTAGAACATTCAATAGAATTAATTACTTATTTAAATGATAAGAACACAGTTGTATCTTTGGGACATACAAATGCAACATATGAAGAGGCTCAGGTGGCTATTGATGCAGGAGCAACTTCTGGAACACATACTTTTAATGCTATGACACCATTGACACATAGAGCACCTGGCGTTGTTGGTGCTATTATGGTGAATGATAGTGTTTATGCAGAACTTATCTTGGATGGTATTCATGTTAATTTTGCTGCAGCACAAGCTTTATTGCGTGCAAAAGGTAAAGATAAAGTGATTTTAATCACAGATTCAATAGAAGCTGCTGGATTACCTGATGGAACATATAAGCTTGGAACACAACCAGTATATGTTAAAAATGGTGAAGCAAGATTGGCTAATGGGGCATTAGCGGGAAGTATTGCTAATATGAATGATTGTGTGAGAAATGCTTTTGAGCATCTTGGGTTGACTTTAAATGAGGCTGTGAATTTAGCTAGTTATAATCCGGCACAAAGTTTAGGAGAACCATTATTAGGTGAAATTAAAGAAGGTAAGTTTGCTGATATTATTTTCTTTGATGATCGTATTAACATCCAAAAGACAATGATAAAAGGTGAAATGAAATAGGAGAATTTATTTATGACAATTTTGAAAAATGATTTGTTGGAAGTAGAATTAAATGCTAAAGGTGCAGAGATAATTAAAATTGTTGGTCAAAAGGACAATATGAATTATATGTGGAGAAGAGATCCTGTCCAATGGGCAAATAGTGCACCTATCTTATTTCCAATTGTTGGTGCTATTAATAATAATGAATGCCGTATAGATGGAAAAACCTATACAATGACGCAACATGGTTTTGCAAGGCATAATGAGTTTATGACACATCAGTTGTCAGATACGTGTGTAGAATTTGAATTGACTCCTAATGAAGATATTTTAAAACAGTATCCTTATTTATTTGATTTGAAGGTAATTTATACACTAAATCAAAATCAGCTAGAATGTCATTGCATTGTTAGGAACACAGATTCAAAAACAATTTATTTTCAAATTGGTGGACATCCAGCTTTTGCTTGTCCATTTATGGAAAATGAGTCAAGCAATGAATACTATATAGAATTTGAAAAAGATGAAACTTTAGATCAAAAAATCATTAATGTAGAAGAGCGTGGTATGTCTCATGAAACGAAACAACTCTTTGATCATGAAAGAAGATTTTTTATAAGACAAGCTCTTTTTAATAACGATGCAGTTGTTGTTAAAAATTTTCAATCGAAATGGGTTGCATTAAAGTCTATTCATCATCAAAAATCAATTAAATTTTATATGGAGAATTTTGAACACTTAGGAATTTGGGCTGCTAAACATGTAGGTGGTTTAATTGCTATTGAGCCTTGGGTTGGACATAATGATTATGTTGGATTTACAGGAGAATTTAAAGAAAAAGAAAGTATCGTTGCGCTTCCACAAAATCAGGAGTTCGAGTGTAAATTTACTGTAGAAATCAACCAATAGTGACAAAAAACTTAATTATGATTTGATATCATAGTTTTATGAAGATAAAAATAATTGAAAAAACACATGAATTAGATTTAGAAGATGCAGTTAATGATTTTATTGAGAAGGAAAATCCGACAATTCATAAAATTCATTATCAAGTTTCTATGACCTCTCACAATGGTGAACTGGAATACAGTTTTAGTTGTCTCATTGAATATTAATGATGATTTTTGCCATACTAACAATGGAGGTGAAATCATGGCTAAAGATGTAAAATGTACTGTAGAAAGTTGTAAATATAATTGTGATGGGTGTTGTGATGCAAGTTGTATTATGGTTGATAATTGTCATTGTCAACATGCAAAAGATGTTGCTGAAACAGCTTGTGACACATTTGAATTAAAATAGAAAAGGCTATTATAGCCTTTTTTCATTATGAAAAAGATGTTATAATGGACAAGGTGATATTATGAGAAAGACCATACTTTTATTGTTGTTTCTTGTTTTTTGTTCTGCATGTGCAGCATCAACACAAGAAGATAAACAATTTGAATTATATAACCAATTAAAAAAAGAGTTGATTGTTCGTGAAGATATGGATAAGGATATTCCTTGTCGTATTTCTGTGATTTTTAATCCTTTAGATAATGAATATCGTTATGATATTGTTATTGATCAAGTTCAGGAAAATATGTATGATATTATGGCAGTTGCTTATGCTCATGAGGATGATCAACAAATCTGTCCTACTATTGGGATATTTGATGAAGATACATATAGTTTAAAGGTTAATTACATAAATAAATCTGAGGGTTTTTATAAAGGGATACAATTATCTGGGAAATGTTCTCAGAAACAAACAATTAAGCTCTATTTACGTTATTTTACAGATGAGAAAAGAGAGAAAAGTGTTGAAAAATATATTGAGGTTAACGAAGAATGAGATTAGATAAGTTATTAGCCCATAGTGGTTTTGGAACAAGAAAAGAAGTTAAGGACTTTATCAAAAAAGGAATTGTCACAGTTAATGGAGAGATTGCTGAAAAAGATAAAATGCAAGTTGACCCACAAACTGATGAAGTCTGTGTCAATGGCGAAGTCATTACATATGAGGAATTTGTTTACTATATGCTCAATAAGCCTGCTGGCTATGTAAGTGCAACAGAAGACAATCTTTACCCAACTGTTGTTGATTTAATTGATGATTATTATCGAGATGATTTATTTCCAGTAGGAAGGTTAGATGTTGATACGGAGGGATTATTGTTGATAAGCAATGATGGTGTGTTGGCACATCAGTTATTATCACCGAAAAAACATTGTCCAAAAGTTTATTATGCAAAAATTAATGGAATTGTTACAAATCAGGATGTAGAAGCTTTTTTTAATGGAATAACTATAGATGACTATCAATGTCAAAGTGCTGAATTAAAGATTCTTAGTACAAGTGCTACAACAAGTGAAATTGAAGTCACTATCTATGAAGGGAAATTTCATCAGGTGAAAAAAATGTTTATAGCAGTAGGAAAAGAAGTGACATATTTAAAGAGAATTCGAATGAAAGATCTGTGTTTAGACAATTCTTTACAGCTCGGAGAATATCGTCATTTAACTGATGAAGAATTAGATAGATTAAAGGTATAAATTGTGATACAATAATATAAAAATTGGAGGAAAATATGCGTTTAAGAAATAACCCTAAAGCAAATGAGATTTTAGAAAATCACAAAGATGTTGTTGTGTTAAATACAAAAGAACACAAAGGTCATTGGAGAAATATCTTTGATAATGATAATCCTATATTTATTGAAATAGGTATGGGAAAAGGTGATTTTATTATAGAAAATGCCAAACAATATCCTAATATTAATTTTATTGGAGTTGAGAAATTTCCAAGTGTCATAGTAGGAGCACTTAAGAAGTATGATGATTCATCATATGATTTAAAAAATCTAAGATTTATGAAAGAAGATGCATTATTTTTAAATGAAGTCTTTGCAGATAATGAAATTAGTCGTATATACTTAAATTTCAGTGATCCTTGGCCTAAGAAAAAACATGCCAAGAGAAGGCTAACTTCTCATACATTTTTGCCAATATATCAAAAATTATTGAAGCCAGATGGAGAGTTAATATTAAAGACAGATAATCGAATATTGTTTGAATTTTCTTTAATATCGTTTCAACAATTTCACATGGATTTTCATGATATTTGCTTGGATTTGCATCACAGTGATGGATATGAAGATAACATTCAGACAGAATATGAAAGAAAGTTTTCACCATTTGGACCTATTTATAGAATTGTAACAACATTTAAAGGAGAGTAACTATGAATAACTTGTTAGAATTAAGTGATTTAGAATCATATGATAAGGCCACACAAGGAAAAGCTATAATGGTTTTTTCAACAACTTGGTGTCCGGATTGTCATTTTTTAAAAACTTTTATTGATAAATTAGTGGAAGAAAATAGGGATTGGACATTTTATTACATAGATAGAGATAAAATGGTTGACTTATGCATTGATTTAGATATTATGGGAATTCCATCTTTTATTGCTTATAAAGATGGTCTGGAAGTTTCGCGTTTCGTTAATAAATTGAGAAAAACACAATCTGATATACAAGCATTTATTGATGCAATAGAAGAATAGGTGGGATAAAATGAACTTACATGCTTTTTATAATTCAAAATATATTGGTGATGATTTGCTGATACGCTTATGTTCGCAAAGAGAAGTGACTCATTATCAGCAATATCATGATCTTTGTGTGCTATATCATCATGATCAAGTGATTGGATATAATCTTTTTCATGCATCTACATATATATCTTCATTACAAGATGGAAAAGTCAAAATAACACCTGAATTTGTTGAGCAGTTAAATCGGGTTTTAAAAAATGAAAATCAAGAATTGGTTGAAAGTGATTATGATGATAGATTCAGAGTTGGGAGGGTTATTCAAATTGAAGAACATCCCGATTCTGATCATATGCATATTTGCCAGGTCGATACTGGAGATGAAACTTTACAAATTGTATGTGGTGCACCCAATGTTGCTTTGAATCAATTGGTTGTTGTTGCTAAAAATGATGCAGTTATGCCATCTGGTTTAATAATTAAACCATCTTCTTTGCGTGGTGTTGAATCTCATGGTATGCTTTGTTCAGCAAAAGAACTTGCTTTGCCAAATGCTCCACAAGTACGTGGTATATTGATTTTAGATGAAAATGACTATCAAGTCGGAAATCCATTTTTTAAATAGGAGGTAAAATATATGTTTAAGAAATTTTTTATGAAAGATGAAGAAGAGGAAGAAGTTTATGAAACGGTTGATCCTGTCTTAGAACAAAGGCGTAAAGAGAAATTTAGCACCCCTCTCATTTATAATGAGGAAGAAGAGGAAAAGAAGCAAGAAGAAAAGAAAGAGGTTAAAAAAACTGAACCTAAGAAATTCATACCTCCTGTGAGTGAATCAACTTATCACATGAGTGAAATTATTTCACCTATTTCTGGTATAAAAGAAAGCAGAAAGCCAGAGGTACATGTTTCTAAGCCTAAACCTAAAAAAATAAAAAAAGATACTGATCATTTGATTCCTATTATTAGTCCTTTTTTTGGTCCAGCAGACGAACAAGAAGAAAAAGAAATTGAAGTTAAAGCTAAAATGGTCAAAGAAGAACCTAGTGTTGAACAAAATTTAAGAAATATTGCTAAAATTGTAGAAGAAGAACAAGATCAATTAAAAATTATTGAAGAACGTACAGGTGAATTTAAATTAGATTTGAATAAAGAAGATGAAGATTCGTTTATTGATGAAATTGAAGACTCTATGAGTTTAGATGAATTAATGAGTCTTTATGAAAAGAAATTTAAAGATTAATGAGAGGTATAGGGGTAGATATTGTTGATCTTGATCGATTAGATATTGATAATTTGCATTTTGTAGAACGTATATTAACGGTTGAAGAATATCAAATCTTTCGCATGATTCATACTCAGCAAAGAAAGCTAGAGTTTTTAGGTGGTCGCTTTGCAGGTAAAGAGGCTTATCTAAAAGCTCATCATACAGGCCTAGGTGGCATAGATTTTCATGATATACAGATACTTAATGATGAAACTGGTTGTCCTTATTTGAATGATAAAAAAGCACATATATCAATTTCTCATGAAAAAAAATATGCAATTGCATTCGTTGTATTAGAAGAGTAAAGCGTAAGCTTTACTCTTTGACGCTTAGATTGAAAGTAATACCAATTTCACTTGTGTCTTTTTTGTAAACTTATTGTTATATTTAATTCAAAGTCACACGAATTGGACTCTTGTATGCTGCCATATCAAGATATTTTTCAATATATAATTGTTGGTACTATTTTAAATATGTAAACAGGCTATAGAAATTCAGTTAACACTTATTATAGTTGTAATCATCACATTGACAATGAACTTATTATTTAATACTATAAAGATAGAAAGAGGTATCATAATAAATATTAATAAAAAGTGGGTGAAATTGATTGATATGAACCTTTGATAATCATTAGTTGTAATCTTACAATATGAATTTGAAAGAGAGGGGATAGTATGAATAAGCGCATTGTTTTAATAATTGTTTTATCTTTGTTATTTGTTTTTTGGCTATTATGTGTGGGATTTCCTAGACATATGGGAAATTCATATTCGTCAGTCAAAGCGTTCGAACTCAGTACAGGAAGGCATTTTTATGATTTTTATGCTCCAGAATATTATTTAGATCAGACATCAAAGAAACAAACTCTTAGTGCAATAAATTATGTGAAGATTTGGTATCAAGGAAGTGTAGATAATGATTACAGCATGCAATTTCAAGTTAATAATAGTTTAGAGGTGAGTTATTCGGTATCAGAGTTTACTAAAGATGAATTTGAAAAAATAGAAGCAGAATATGAATTGATAGATAAAGATTTTAATATCTATTATTGTTTTGACAGTTCTGGTGTTTACGTGGCAGCTCATAACAATAATGAAAAGAGTATAATAAGAATTAGGATAAACAATTCGCAAATAGATACAGAGTTAGATAAAATGAAAACTATTGTTTATGAAATTATGAAGGACAGCATAAAATTAAATGAAGAAAATCATTAAAGTAAAGAGAATGTAAAATGCTTAATGGCTTTCATATATGCTTTTACAATATCTTTAAGCATGATCACAGTGAAAGTGGAAAATTGTACATATAACATAAAATTTATTGATACAAATGAATAAACTTTTATAGTTAAAATAAATAATAATGTAGAAGAGATTAAATATATGAAAATATTATAGATTCAGAGATGATGGGAGAATTATAAATCGTTACTGAAATGAGCTTTCTTATAACGGGGATATCTAAGATATCCCTTGTTTTATATTGTAAAGATTATAAATGTTATTTTTTAAATTTAAAATAAGTCTATTAAAATATATCTAAATAATGAATTTTGGACTTATATTTGCGACTTATTGATGAAAAAAGTTTCTTTTTTTGATAAATTGAGAACCAAAATGTATAAATATGCTGTAATAATAGGAAAAATGGAGAATTTGGTCATTTGTTTGTCTTCCTTTATAATGAAGAAGAGGAGGAGAAAACTATGTTTAATGAAATCATTGTTATAGGGAGGTTGGCAAATAAGCCTGTTATGAGAGAAACACAAAATGGTATAAAACTGGCAACAATTGTCCTAGATATTGAAAGACCTTATAGAAATAATTTAGGTATCAATGATCATGACTACATTACATGTGTGCTTTGGAAAGGTATTAGCCAGCAAGTCATGGATTGCTGTGATATTGGAAGCTTTTTAGGGGTTAAAGGGCGATTACAATCAAGGACATTTGAATCTGCTGATAATCAATCAATGACTGTCATGGAAGTGAAAGTCGAACATGTTGAATTTTTTGATAAATATTTTATAAAAAAGTAGTATTAATACTACTTTTTTGTTTCTTTTTTAATAATAATTGTGTAAAATAGATAAAGTAAAAAGAAAGGAGTTTGATTATGAAAATAGATCAATCACATATTAGAAATTTTTCTATTATTGCGCATATCGATCATGGAAAGTCTACTTTGGCTGACAGAATTTTACAATTAACAGGTGCTGTTAGTGATAGGGAAATGAAAGAACAACTCCTTGATAGTATGGATTTAGAAAGAGAACGTGGAATTACAATTAAATTGAATGCTGTTCAATTAACATATACTGCTAAAAATGGGGAAACATATTTATTGCATCTTATTGATACACCGGGACATGTCGATTTCACATACGAGGTATCTCGTTCATTAGCAGCTTGTGAGGGAGCAGTTTTGGTTGTTGATGCTGCTCAAGGCGTAGAAGCACAAACCTTAGCTAATGTTTTCTTGGCATTGGATAATGATTTAGAGATTTTACCAGTAATTAATAAAATTGATTTACCGAGTGCTGATCCACAACGTGTCATTCAAGAAATCGAAGATATCATTGGATTGCCCGCAGATGAAGCACCTTTGATTTCTGCTAAGACAGGATTGAATGTTATTGATGTTCTAGAAGACGTTGTTAAAAATGTTCCAGCTCCTCGAGGTGATGTGAGTCATCCGACTCAGGCATTGATATTTGACTCTCTTTATGATAGTTATCGAGGTGTTATTGTTTTTGTATGTGTTAAAGAGGGTAAAATTAGTGTTGGAGATCAAATTAAATTTATGGCAAGTCATGCAATTTATGAAGTTGTAGAACTTGGTGTAAGAAATCCTAAAGAAGTTAAAAAAGATTCTTTGGTCACTGGAGAAGTTGGATGGATTGCTGCTTCAATCAAATCTATCCAAGATGTTCATGTTGGGGATACAATTACAACACTCTCACAACCTGCACAGACACAATTGCCAGGATATCGTCGTCTAAATCCAATGGTTTATTGTGGACTTTATCCAGTTGATAATGCAAGATATAAGGATTTAAGAGAAGCTTTGGAGAAAATGAAATTGAGTGATTCGTCACTGATTTTTGAACCTGAAACATCACAGGCATTAGGATTTGGATTCAGATGTGGTTTTTTAGGTCTGCTGCATATGGATGTTATTGAAGAACGATTGGAAAGAGAATTTGATTTAGAATTAATCGCTACAGCTCCTTCAGTTGTTTATCATTGTTATTTAACTGATGGTTCAATGTTGGAAATTGATAATCCTGCATCGTTACCAGGGCCACAGAAAATTGATCATATAGAGGAACCATATGTAAAAGCATCGATTATGACACCTCATGAATATGTTGGACCTATTATGGAACTTTGCCAATCTAAGCGTGGAGAATATATGGATATAGAATATATTGATGATTTGCGTCGTAATGTTATTTATATGATTCCATTAAGTGAAATAGTCTATGATTTCTTTGATAAATTAAAATCTTGTACAAAAGGATATGCATCTTTTGATTATGAATTTGATGATTATCGTACAAGTAAATTGACGCGTATGGATATTATGCTAAATGGTGATGTTGTTGATGCTCTTTCAACAATAGTTCACAAAGACTTTGCTTATAATCGCGGTCGTATTATTTGTGAAAAATTAAAGGAAATTATTCCTAAACAAATGTTTGAAGTTCCTATTCAAGCTGCTCTACAAGGGAAAGTGATAGCAAGAACAAACATTAAGGCAATGCGTAAGAATGTTTTGGCTAAATGTTATGGTGGGGATATTTCACGTAAGAAAAAACTTTTAGAAAAACAAAAAGAAGGGAAAAAGCGTATGAAGGCTGTTGGGAGTGTAGAAATTCCTCAAGAAGCTTTTATGGCTATACTTTCTGTTGACGATGATTAATCCATTTAACTAATGAAGGTCTCTTAGCCATCTATGAACAGGTGGCTATTTTTATGTTGTTCATTTTTATTGTATATTTAAAAAATATACGTTAAGTAACTGTCAATTTTATTGTGGTTATAATTCACTGTATTCAATTTCTTAAGAATGAATTAAGAAAATTTGTGAAATTCTCTTTTTCTTTTGGGTTGATTTACTTTCAATATCGTTTATAATATAATAGGTCATGGAGGTGCATGAAATGAGTTTTTGGAAAAAGAATCAGATCAGATTTGATGGTAAAAAAGAAGTAGAAACAAGGCTTAAAAATCAAACTGATCATGTTATCTCTAGAAGATTTAAAATATTAATGGTTGGTGTGGCGATTGGTGGTGCAATCTTATTGATTCGTTTGTTTATGACACAAATTGGACAAAAAGATTATTATGCAACTAAACTTTCTCAATACAATACAAGTATATTTACAAGTGATACTTTTAGAGGAAATATTTATGATAGAAATTATAACAGACTTGTTTATAATAAAAATATCAATTGTGCAACATATTATGCTGTCAAGAATATTCAACCTGAAGAAATTGAGGTTATTATTAATTTTTTAATTAATAATGTAACAGTTGATATAAGCGATGTAAAACCGCGTGATAAAAAAGATTATCTTATAAAAAAAGATGAAGAATTTGTGAAGAGTCTTTTGACTGCTGAAGAATTAAAGCAGGATTCTGATACTGTTTATAAATTACAGATTGAGCGTATTACTGATGAAATGGTTAATCAGAGGTTGACTGAAAATGATATAAAATATTATATGCTATATTTTAAAATTGCAAATTGCACAAGAGGATCAACGGTGCTTTTGGAAGGACTTTCTATTAAGGAAGCAAGTATTATTGGTGAAAACTCAAGTCTTTTAAGAGGGATTAAAGTAACAAATGATTGGTCAAGAGAATATACATACAAGAACTCTTTGAATCAGGTTTTAGGGAAAGTGACAACTAAAAAACAAGGGCTTCCAGCCAATACAAAAGATATCTTATTGGCAGAAGATTATAACAATGATGCGCGTGTAGGTGTTAGTGGGCTTGAAGCTCAATATGAACATATTCTCAGTGGTGACAATGCAAAATATTCTATCTCCTATGATAGAAATGGAACGCCAATTGTTCAACCGGTTTCTAGTGGCTCTAAAGGAAGTAATATGCGTATAACTATTGATTGGGAACTACAGGAAATTTTGAATAAAGAAATTGAAGATTTTTTAAAAAACAGGTCAGGTGGTCCTAACAATAATCATATTTTTATTACTTTAATGGATCCAAATAGTGGTGAAATTGTTGCTATGGCAGGGAAAAAACGTGATACAAAAACTGGCGAAATTAGCGATTTTGCAGCTGGAAACTATCTTTATGCATATGCTATTGGATCCACATTTAAAGGTGCAACAATATATACGGCATTTAAAGAAAATTTAATTACAAAAAACACATATTTTAATGATACTGCTGATGGGATTCAAATCAAAGGAACTCCTGTTAAACGATCATGGAATAAGAGTGGTCTTGGGCGCTTAAATGAGATACAGGCATTGGCCCAGTCTTCAAACGTCTATATGTTCTATGTTGCTATTAAACTAGGCGGTGGTGTTTATGTTCCTCGTGAAACTCTCAATATTGATCCCAAGGCATTTGATATTTTGCGTAAGGATGCTGGTGAATTAGGTTTGGGTGTTAAAACTGGTTTAGATGTTCCTAAAGAAGAATTGGGGTATCGTGGAGATGTTACTAAACGTCAAGGCGGGAACTTACTTGACTTTGCAATTGGTCAATATGATACATATACGCCAATGCAGATGGCTCAATATGTTTCAACTATAGCCAATGGTGGAAAAAGAATTCAACCACATTTGTTTATGGATTCGTTTACTGAAACAGAAGAGGGAGAAAAGATTTCTCTTCTTCAACATAAAGTGAAAGTTCTTGATGATGTTTCAAGTTATACATTAGCTTTTGAACGTGTTCAAACTGGCTTTAGAGAAGGGTGTGTCTCAGGATTAGCTAAAAGTATTAATGGATCATATCAAGCGGCTGGTAAGACTGGTACAGCACAGGTTATGATCAAGGGTGAAGAATATCAGAATCGTGCTTTTGTTGGTTATGCTCCATATGATAATCCTCAAATTGCAGTTGCTTGTATGTCAGATACACAAACAAGAACATCAACGAGTGCATGTAATGGTTTATCAAAAACTGCTTTTACAAAATACTTTGAGAAATATGGAGTAAAAAGTGAATAAAATTGTAGCAATTTTCTAAACTTTATGCTATTATAGTATGGCGAAGTCATGATGGAGGTGTAAAAATGAGAGAAAACATCATTTTAAAATGTACTGAATGTGGTGAAGAAAACTACATTAATACTAAGAATAAAAGAAATCATCCAGATCGAATGGAAGTAAAAAAATATTGTTCAAGATGTAATAAAAAAACAACTCATAAAGAAAAGAAATAAGCCAATTGGCTTTTTTTCTTTAGGGAAAAGGAGATTGTCATGATAAAGAAACTTATTTTAGGTATGATGCAAACCAATTGTTATGTTGTATATAATAGTGAAAAAGAATGTATTGTTATTGACCCGGGGGCTAATGGTCAAAAAGTGGCTAAATTCATTGATGAAAATGAATTATTTCTTAAAGCCATTTTGTTAACTCATGGGCATTTTGATCATGTGGGTGCTGTTGATTATTTATATAGTAAATATAAATGTTCTATTTACACTCATAAAGAATCAATAGAATTGATGAGAGATGCTCAATTGAATCTATCTTTTTATGAAAAGTCATTTACTGTTGATTCACCTATCCAGGAAGCACATGATAAGATGGTGTTAGCAGGATATGAGATTCGATGGTTGTTGTTAGAGGGACACTGTCAAGGGAGTAGTATGATTTACATTCCTTCTGAAAATGCCTTAATGAGTGGAGATGTTTTGTTTGCTGGATCTATTGGGCGTTATGATTTTCCTACATCTTCACATTTACAGACAAAAAAATCATTAGAACAAATTAAAGAATTTACGTTTGACGCAAGGCTATTACCAGGTCATGGTGAAGAAAGTACACTGAAATATGAACAACAGAATAATCCTTATTTAAAGTCATAATAAAAAATTATGACTTTTTTTCATAAAAAAGAAGAAAAATCAAAAATAAATGAGAATATATATATTAGGAGGGTAATTATGGAAGAACTATTTGACAAAATGTTTTATAGAGCATTGAAAAGAAAGGCCACTGATATTCATCTTGTTCTCAAAGAGCAATTGAGTATTCGATTTCGAATTTTTGGAGATTTAAAGAAATATGAGGATATTGATAAGGTCATTGGCAGAAAATTGATGAATTATATTAAATATAAGTCTTCAATTAATACCAATTATAAATTATTGCCTCAAACTGGTGACTTTTCAGTAATAGTACATCAAAAAGAATTTTTTCTAAGAGTATCTTATTTGCCATCACAAGAATTTGAAAGTATCGTTATTAGAATTCTAAACAATCATAAGGTCCTCAAAATTAATGAATTAACTTATCTTAAAAACATTCAAGATTTTTTGTATTGGTTAACCAGACAATCAACAGGTTTGTTTTTGATAGGTGGTGCAACTGGCTCAGGAAAATCAACAACACTTTATACTGTTTTAAAGGAAATTATACGACTACATAACAAAAATATCATTACTATTGAAGATCCTATAGAAATGCATCTTCAGGATTGTTTACAAATTGAATTAAATGAGACATTGGGGATTACTTACCATAATACATTGAAACAAATTTTGCGTCATGATCCAGATGTTATCATGATAGGAGAAATAAGAGATGAACAAACTGCAAAAATAGCCATTACATGCGCATTAACAGGACATCTTGTATTAACAACTATCCATGCTAGTAATGCTCCTTTGTTATTAAAGAGATTGATGAATTTGGGGATATCCCAAGTTGATATAATTGATGTGGTCATTGGCGCTATATCACAAAAAATGATATATGATAAGGAAAATGAAAGAGTGATTGTTCTTTCAGAATTAATGAACCAATTAGAGATTAAAAACTATTTAGAGAAGGATTGTCTTAACTATATTAATTTTTCTGATCAGGCTGAACAACTTATATCTCAGGGATTTTCATCTGATTTGTTTATTGAGGAAGCTTATGAATAAGGATTATATGTTTCTTAAAAATTTTTATACACTTTTAAGTAGTCATTATACGGTTGAAGAATCACTGATTATTTGTAAACATATTTTAAATCATCCGGCTATTCCATATATGAATAATGAACTTCAAAAAGGAATGGATTTAGAAAATATTATATTAAATGCTGAACTGCCAGAATTATTTAAAGAATATTTCTATTTTTTTAAAAACAAGAAATGTTTATCAGAAGCCATTGAAAAAAGCTTAGATATTTGCACATCATTACAAAATTATCAAAATCAATTAAAATCGAAGCTAACTTATCCTCTTATTCTTATTGTGTTTTTATTTCTTTTTTCTGTTTTTGTAGTTTTTATTTTATTGCCTAATGTTAATCAACTTTTTATTTCATTTCAAATTGAAAAGACATTATGGATTCAGGTGGCATTTATTTCATTTTATTTGATTCCTTTTTTGATAATTGTATTGGGTATAGCTGTTGTTTATTTGTTAACAAAATTAATAATAGCACTTAAGAAAAAGTCATTTCGTATTATTGAATGGTACTTAAAATTGCCATTGTTTAAGGTGTTTTTACAGAAATATTTTTCACTTAAATTTGCTACATACTATCAGGAATTACTCACTGAGGATATGGATAGTGCAAGAATTATTAAACTTTTAAATGAACAGATGAATCATAGTGATTTAAAAATTGTTTTATATGAAATGAATAATCGTTTGCAAGAGGGAGAAACATTAGAAGATATTCTTGTGGACTTTGAATATTTAGATCCTTTGTTTCTTAGTTTTTTTCAAATGTATATGAAAAATCCTACACAACATGATTCATTAATATATTATATACAATTAACTTATGATCAGATAGATTTGTGGATTGCTAGTTTTCTAAAATATCTAATACCCTCTATTTATAGTTTTGTGGCAGTTTTTGTAATAACGATTTATATATCTATTATTATTCCGATGATGAATATTATCTCTGAAATTTAGAAAGGAAGGGTTTATATGAACAAAAAAGGTTTTACATTAATTGAAATGATATTTTGTATTAGCGTTATCTTAGTTATTCTCTTATTAGTTATTCCAAACGTGACATCAAAAAATACAGTTGTTAAAAATAAAGGGTGTGATGCTCAAATTGAAGTTGTCAATTCTCAAATATTATTGTATGAAATAGAGAATGGAGAATTACCAACAAGTATTTCTGATTTAACAGGTGGGACACATCCTTATTTGACTGAAAAGCAAGGAATATGTCCTAATGGAAAAAGCATTTCAATTGATGATGGTCAAGCATATGTTGACGAATAGAGGTTTTACATTGGTGGAAACACTATTTGTTTTATTTATTATTTGTATGCTCTCTTTGCTCACAATGACATTGCATCTACCAAATAAGAATAATCAAGTCATTATTCAAGAAATAACAGAATTTTTAAATCAAGCAAAATTGGAAGCGATCGTTTCAAAAAAAACTGTTACAGTTCAATTTTTAAAAGATAAGGTCCTCTGGAAAACGACTGATAAAGAAAAAAACTATCAATTAAGTGAAAACACTTATTTTGATTCATACAAAATGACTTTTAATTCGGCTGGTCATATTAAAACTGCAAAAACTGTTACATATCATACTTTGCAACAGGATTTTCAGTTTGTATATCAAGTTGGTAGTGGGTGCTTTTATGTTCAATAATAAAGGCTCCACTCTGATTGAAAGTTTGTTGGCTTTTGAAATATTTATATCAGTATTAATTGTGTTAATAACATCATTGACAACTATATATAATCATGAATTAAGATTGAAAGAAAATTATACTAAAATTTTGGAGAAGGAGGAGGTATTATTAGAAAAAGAAGATTTTATAGGTTTAATCGAAGAGGTTTTACATTAGTTGAGGTTCTTTTATCTTTGTCAATTACAATGATTATTGTATTGTCATTAACAGGTTTTTATCGTATAATTGCTCACTCGAATCAAATATCTTCTTATGATGAGGATATCTATATTGCTGCCAAACAGGTGAGTCAGTATGCTATAGGGAGTTGTTATGAAGAAGTTGATGATTCTTATACATATTATAATTTTGAACAAGAGGAGGTAACTTTTGAGCTCAACAATAGACGACTTGTAAAAACTCCTGGATTTGAAATTATGTTGACGAATATTGATAACTTATATTTTGTTATAGAAAATAATAATATATATATGAATATTGAAAGAAGCGAAAGAGAATATCGTTTTTTGGTTAACTATGCAAAAGAAAAAGAGGAGGAAGATATTCCTGATGAAGAACTTGAATAATCGTGGATCAATTCTTCAGATCGTTTTGGTTATTTTTCTTGTTATTATTTTTGTTATAACGACATGTCTTATGACAATGCAATTCAATGTTAGTAATTACAAATTAGTGGATTTAATGATGAAACAGAAGAATCTTGAAATTAACCTTATTGCATATTATGTTGATCAAATGGAAAATGATATTTTATTAAGCGATGATTATGAAGAATCAGGATATCATATTTATAACCAAATTGATGATTTGGGAACAGTCTATGATATTACAACATATGTAGAGTCAAAAGAAATGAATTATAGTTTTTTCGTTCAAATAAGTATGGAAAATTTTAGGGTTTTAAAATTTGAATATAGGGAGGTGTAACCATGTTTTATTTTATTATGGCATTATTAATAATAAGTTTTATATTAACATATTTAAGGCAAAAACGTTATCAAGATAATCGTGATATGCAATTCAAACTTCGTATGGCAAGTTTTATATTATTGTTGCTTGTGGCATATTTTACATTTTTTGTAGCATAGAATAAAAGAAAAAGCACAAAAATAAAGCGAATATGGTATACGTGTTATTTTTTATTTTACATATTCATAGAAATTTGTTATAATTCTAAAGGAAATTATACAAAGGAGAGATTGATTATGATTAATGTTGGTGATTTAAGACCAGGTATGACTTTTCAATATGATGGCAACTTATATGTTGTTCTAGAATACTCACATAATAAAACTGCACGTGCAGCTGCAAATATTAAAGTGAAAATGAAAAACATGAGAACTGGTTCTACAACTGAAGTTACATTTGGAAATAGTGAAAAAGTTGCTAAAGCACATATTGAAAAAAGAAAAATGCAATATCTATATGATAGTGGAGATATGTTAGTTTTTATGGATAATGAGACATATGACCAAATTGAAATACCTAGTGATCGTTTACAATGGGAATTAAATTTCTTAAAAGCTTCTGATGAAGTGGAAGTTACAAGTTTTGAAAATGAAGTTTTAGGAGTGCAATTACCAGTAAATGTTGCTTTTACAATTACAGAAACTGAACCAGCTGTGAAAGGTGATACTGCAACAGGTGCATCTAAAAATGCGACAATTGAGACAGGATTTCAAATTAAAGTGCCATTATTCATCAGCGAAGGTGAAAAAGTTATTGTTAATACTGAAGATGGTAAATATCAAGGAAGAGCGTAAGCTCTTTTTTTCATATTTTTAAATGTTTATTCATATAGTGTAGAAGACAAAGGAGAATGGGATATGAATAAACAAGCTTTTACTTTTTTAACACTCTTTAGTTTGATATTAGTGTTGTCTATTTATTACATTATGTTACCACCAAGTTCTAATCAAGAAGTTGTCACCAATACACAAACAACAATTGAACAATTGCAACAACAATTAAATAAAAAAAGAGATGATATCATTGCTAAAAACAATGAGATTATTGCTAAAGAATCAAGTACATCAGATTCTATCAATGAAGCGCTTGAAACAATTAGTGAAACGAAAAACCTTGGTGAAAAAGAAAAGAGTATTGTTGCAAAGATTAAAGAACTTGGATATCAAGATGTTTATGTTGAAATAGACAATCAAACAATTAAAGTAACTGTTTTAAAGAAAGATGCAACACAAAGTGATGCTTCAAAAGTTATCAAAGAAGTTTTAAAGTTGGTAGGAGATAATTATCAAGTTGAAGTCAAATTTATTAGTGAATAACCTTGTAATTTTATGACTTTTTATATACAATAGAGTATAGAAAAGAGGTAATATTATGGCACATAATGAATACTATACATTTGATCAAGGAACTGTGAATGGAAAGATTTTAATGAATATTCAAGTCTTTGATGAAATTACTAAGAAAACTGTAAGTGAAATGAAAAATGTTTCTTTAGATACATCTAAAGGTATTCAAATTCCTGGAACAAAAGCAGTTGTTTCTTGTTCAATTAAGGATAACGAAGTTTATGTATGCATTCATGTTCGTTTGAAATATGGTGTGAATGTGTCTAAAATGACAAGAGAAATACAAGAAAAAATTGCAACTTCTATTAAACAAATGACAGGCGTTTTAGTTAAACATGTTGATATTGAAGTTGATAATATTGATTTCTAGCAACAAAAGTAAGAATATGCATTCTTACTTTTCTTTTGTTTATTTTTATCGTTATTTGTGGTAGAATAAGTTATATTTAGAGAGTGTGGAGGCATTTTGATTTTATGGAAAAAACACGAAGACAAATCGCTAGAGAAAAAGCAACTATTGGAGTTTATCAGAATCTTTTGGTTGATAGTTCTCTTGAAGATATTTTAACTTTTTTGAGCGAAGAAAAAACATTGACAAAAAGTGAAGAGACAATGGCATTTAGTCGTTGGTTAGTAGAAACAACTCTTCAAAATAAAGAATCATATCAAACTTTGATAGAAAAACATTTAAAGAAGGGTTGGAAATTCGAACGTTTGAGTATGATGGAAAAAGCTATTTTAATGATTGCTGCCTGTGAGTTATTAGAGTCTGATTTACCTAAAACTATCGTTATTAATGAAGCAGTTTTAAATGCTAAGAAATTCTGTGATGATGATTCTTACAAATTCATTAATGGTGTATTAGGTCAAATTATTTAATGGAAAGACAATACATAAGTGTTTTTGCTTTAAATAAGTATATTAAGGCAAAGATGAATCAAGATGTTTCTTTGCAAAATGTTTATATTAAAGGAGAAATTTCAAATTATAGGCCACATCCTAGTGGTCATCTTTATTTCACTTTAAAAGATGAGAATTCCAGGGTAAGTGCAATTATGTTTGCATCTGCCGCCCGTAAGATGAGTTTTCAAATTGAAAATGGTATGCAAGTTTTTATTCATGCGAGCGTTTCAGTATATGAGGCTTCTGGACAATATCAACTTTATGTTCAAACAATTCAACAGGATGGTATAGGAAACCTTTATCTGCAATATGAAGCACTAAAAAGAAAATTGGAAAAAGAGGGACTCTTTGATCTAAAGTATAAGCAATCTATTCGTTCTTTCCCTAAAGGAATTGCAGTTTTGTCAGCTAAGCAAGGTGCTGCTGTACAAGATATTGTTCGAACAATACATTTACGATTTCCTTTTGCAAAAGTCATTGTTTTTCCAATACCTGTTCAGGGTAAAAATGCTTATTTACAGATTATTGAAACTTTAAAACAAGTTGATACCTTAGGCTTTGATACAATTATTTTAGCAAGAGGTGGTGGCTCTATTGAAGATTTATGGAATTTTAATGAAGAAGATTTAGCACGTTGTGTTTTTGCATGTCAAACACCTATTATAACAGGCATTGGACATGAAACTGATTTTACAATTTGTGATTTTGTCAGTGATTATCGTAGTGCGACTCCAACAGCTGCAGCGGTGAAAGCAACACCTGATCAAAAAGAACTGAGAGTATATCAAGAAAACTTACAAAGACAATTGTTATATAAAATGAAACATCGCCTAGATGTACAAAGACAATACTTATCTCGTTTACAACAATCTTATTACTTAAATAATCCAGAAGTGATTTATTCTCATGAGTTTTTAAGATTGACTAAATTGCAGGATAAGTTGTCATATCAATTTAAAGTTTTTGATATGCGAGTGTATCAACAACTAGCAAGTTATCAAACCGAACTTAAAAATCAAATAGATTTGAAATTACAGGCATATGAACATCAATTGCATCAACATATTACAACTTTAGATGCATTGAGTCCACTGAAGGTTTTACAAAGAGGTTATACACTCATTCAAAAAGAAAAAACTATGATTAAGAAATCAAAAGATTTAAAATCTGGAGATATTATTGATATTCAATTTCAAGATGGTCATCAAAAAGCAGAGATTAAGTAGGTGAGAAAATGGAAAATATGACATATGAAAAAGCTATTTCACGTTTAGAAGAAATTGTTTCAAAACTTGAAGGAAATGAAATACCTTTAGAGGATAGTATTGCATTGTTTCAAGAAGGAATTGAATTATCTAAATATTGTGATGATAAACTTAAGAATATTCAAGAAAAAGTTGCTCAGATTTATGAAAATGGACAATTAAAAGATATGAAGACAGAGGAATAGTTTATGGAACAATTAAGAACTGAGATAAATTCACGATTAGAGGAACTTCTAGAACCATTAAAAAATGGACCTGTTAAAGAAGCTATGAGCTATTCTTTATTAGCTCCTGGAAAAAGATTAAGGCCATTGCTATTTTTAAGTGTTTTAAGAAGTTATCAAATTGATTATCATATTTATATGGATATTGCCTGTGCAATAGAAATGATTCATACATATTCATTAATTCATGATGATTTACCTGGAATGGATAATGATGATTTGAGACGTGGACGTCCAACGTGCCATAAACAATTTGATGAAGCTACTGCTATTTTGGCAGGTGATGCCTTACTAAATCTAGGTGTAAATACTATTTTAAATATATCTATTGATAGTGATTTAAAGGTGAAACTTTTGAATCGTCTTTATGAAGCGAGTGGTATTAATGGTATGATTTATGGTCAACAACAGGATATCACTTTTGAAAAGCAATTAGCGAATTTAGAACAACTCAAAGATATTCACAAACATAAAACAGGTGAATTGATTGCTGTAAGTATGCAATTAGGCAGTTTGATTGCCAATCCTAGTGATTATCAATATTGGACAAGTATTGGTTTTGATTTAGGGCTTGCTTTTCAAATTCAAGATGATATTTTGGATGTTGTTGGAAATACAGAACAGTTAGGAAAGAAAGTTGGCAGTGACCAAGAAAATCATAAAACAACATATGTTTCATTAATAGGGATTGATAAATCAGAATTAGCAATTCAGGAATTATTTAAAAAATGTTATGAAAATATATATGCAATGAGAATTAATCATGGATTAATTCTAGAATTATTATCAATTATTTTGAAAAGGGTGAATTAGATGAATCTTGAAAAGATCAAAAATCCAGAATTTATAAAACAATTAAATATTGAGGAGTTGGAAGATCTTGCAAGTGATATCAGACAGTTTATTATAAAGAGCGTTTCACAAACTGGTGGTCATTTTTCTAGCAATCTTGGTATTGTTGAATTGACAATAGCACTTCATTATATTTTTGATTCTCCACAGGATAAAATGATTTATGACGTAGGACATCAATCTTATGTGCATAAGATATTGACAGGACGGGCTAAAGATTTTACAACGCTTAGACAATTTGAAGGGTTGAGTGGTTTTCAAAAACGAAAGGAAAGTGTTCATGATGTTTGGGAAGCTGGACATTCTTCAACAGCTATATCAGGTGGTATAGGGATGGCTGTTGCACGTGATCTTAATCATGAAGATGGAGATGTGCTTTGTATAGTTGGAGACGCAGCTATTATGAGTGGTGAGTCTTTTGAAGCTCTTAATCATTTAGGTTCTATTGATTCTAAAGTCATTATTATTTTGAATGATAATGATATGTCAATTTCAAAAAATGTTGGTGGATTTAGTAATTTTCTATCTGAGGTGCGTATTTCTACACAATATAAGAATGCTAAATACAATTATGTATCTTTTCTTGAAAAATCAAAACTTGGAAAAAAAGTCTATAAATTCACAAAGAGAATTAAAGATCATATCAAGGAAAATGTTTTAGAAGACAATATTTTTGGTGAGTTTGGTTTGGATTATATTGGTCCAGTAGATGGGCATGATTTTAGAGAACTTTTTAATGCATTGAGTTTAGCAAAGGAAATGTCACACAGTGTGGTTGTCCATGTTCATACAATAAAAGGAAAAGGTTATGTATTGGCTGAAAATGACCGCCAAGGCGTTTATCATGGTGTCGCACCTTTTGATTATAAAGAAGGAATATATAAAAAAGAGTCACAACTTATGAGTTGGAGTGCTGTTGTTTCTTCACAAATTGAAAAATTAATGAAAGAAGACGAAGATATTGTTGTTATTACTCCTGCTATGATTTCAGGGAGTTGTTTAGGTGAAATTTTTAGAAAATATCCTCATCGGAGTTTTGATGTTGGTATTGCAGAAGAACATGCTATGACTTTTGCAGCAGGGTTATCTGTTGCCCATAAAAAACCATACATTACTATTTACTCATCGTTTTTACAGCGTTGCTATGATCAAATTAATCATGATATAGCTAGAATGAATTTGCCATGTCTTATTGGTGTTGACAGATGTGGACTGGTGGGAGCAGATGGTGAAACACATCATGGAGTTTTTGATATAAGTTTTCTGTCTGCTATACCTCATATTGTCTATATGACTCCGAAAGATACGCAAGAGGCTCGCAGAATGGTTAATACAGCTATGAAAAACTTTGATATGCCATATATTATGCGATTCCCTCGCGGAAATGTTTTTGATTGTGATGTTGCAACTGATGAGTTTATTGAGATTGGGACTTGGGAAAAAATCATTGATGATCAAACACATCATTTAACAATTATTACATATGATGCTAAAGTTAATACAGTTAAAGAGTTGATTGAAAAAAATCATTTGCCAATTAATCTTGTCAATGCAAGATTTATAAAACCAATGGATGAGAAGATGCTCAATGAATTCTATGATAATCATCAGGATTTAATTATTTATGAAACTGATTTAATGATTGGCTCATTAGGATCGATGATTGCAAAATATTATTCTCAAAATCATATGAATATAAGTATAGATTATTTAGGAATTGATGACAGGTATACACCTCAAGGAGATGTTGAAACTTTATTAAAATATGAAAACATGAGTTTGGATGATCTTTTCAATGTTATAAAGGAGAAATGTCATGAAGAAGGAAAGAGTTGATGTTCTTTGTGTAGAGCAAGGTTTATTTGATTCAAGAGAGAAAGCCAAAAGAGCAATTATGGCTGGGATTGTTAGAGATGAATATGATTATATTGATAAGCCAGGAACAAAAATACCTGTTGATTCACAGCTTTATATAAAGGGTGAACAATTGGCATATGTTTCCCGTGGTGGTTTAAAATTAGAAAAAGCTATCAAAGAATTTGGGCTTGATTTAAACGGTTTGATTATGCTAGATATTGGATCATCCACTGGTGGATTTACAGATTGTGGCCTACAAAATGGCGTTAAAGAAGTTTATGCTTTGGATGTTGGGACGAATCAATTGGTTTGGAAGTTACGTAATGATGAACGTGTTCATGTAATGGAAAAAACGAATTTTAGATATGCAACACTTGATATGTTTCAATTTGGACAACCTGAATTTGTAAGCATTGATGTTTCATTTATATCTTTAAAGCATATATTTCCTGCACTGTCTCATATTTTAAAAAAAGATGGTTATATTGTTGCATTAATCAAACCTCAATTTGAGGCTGGAAAAGATGATGTTGGAAAGCATGGGATTGTAAGCGAGCCATCTGTTCATGAGCGTGTTATTAAGGAAGTTATTGATTATGCTCATGATTCTCACATGTCTTTAAAACAATTGACATATTCACCTATTACTGGTGGTGTTGGTAATATAGAGTTTTTAGGTTGTTTTCAAAACAATGAAACTCAGGATTGTTTTATAGATGTTCAAAAAGTTGTTGCTACAGCACATCAATACTTTAAAGGGTAGGTGATAGTATGTTAAAAAGTTTATATATTTCTTCTTTTGTTATTATTGATCAGACACGTATTGATTTTGAAAGTGGTATGAGTGTTCTCACTGGTGAAACAGGCGCTGGTAAATCTATTATTATTGATGCATTAGGGCAGTTGTGTGGGAATAGGGCTTCTGTATCGTTAATTAAGAAAAACTGCTCTAAAGCGATTATAGAGGGTGTTTTTGATGCAACTATGAATGAAGCGTTGGAAGATATATGTGAACAGTTACATATTGAACCAGATGAACAGTTTGTTATTACTAAAGAAATTCTTCAATCAGGAAAAAGCAATATTAAAATAAATTATCAAAATGCTTCAAATCAAGCATTGAAGTTATTGATGCCTTTGCTAATAGATATTCATTCACAGTTTGAAACTCAAAAACTTTTTGAAGAAAAAAACCATATTATATTATTAGATGAGTTTTCTTCTCAGGAATTGGCTGATTTACAAAAAAAATATGCAGATTTATATACTTCTTATAAAGAACTTAAAACGAAATTAAAAAAGACACTTGAAGAAGATATGAGTGATGAACAATTAGATTTTTTAGAGAGTCAATTGGATGAAATTGATAAAGTTGAGTATACTGATGATGAGGTAGATGAATTAGAAAACGAGTTAAAAATGCTTCAAAATTTTGAAAAAATGAACGAAGATATACAGAATTTTGATAGATTAATGAATTCTTCAAAAGGAGCATTGCCTTTAATTAAAGAAAGTTTAAATGCATTAGAGTCAGTCAATGAAATAGAGGCATTTCAAAAATCATATGATAACATTTATAATCAGTACTATTTACTTATTGATGACTATGAAAATGTTATGGAAACATATAGGGAATTTCAATTCGATCAATATCGTTTTAATGAAATTCAAGAAACTCTTTATATAATTAATAGATTAAAGCGAAAATATGGTTTTACGATGGAAAGAATTAAGGAATATCGAAATGATATCATCGAAAAAATAGAAAAAATATCTCATCGTGAAGAATATATTCAAGATTTGCAAAAACAAGTTTCTGAATCAAAAGATGCTGCACTTTTAATTGCTAATCAAATGCATCATATTCGCTTAAAAAATGCAAATCATTTTGAAAGGCTTATCCAAAAAGAATTTAGGGACTTATATTTGGATAAAGCAATATTAAAAGTGAATTTTGATAGAGTTGAACTATGTAAAAATGGAATTGATAAAATACAATTTTTAGTTTCTATTAATAAAGGTCAAGATTTGAGTTTGCTTAACGAAAGTGCTAGTGGTGGAGAAATATCTCGTATTATGCTTGCAATAAAGACAATTATTTTGGCATATAGTTCAATAGAAACCATTATTTTTGATGAAGTCGATACTGGCGTTAGTGGTAAAGTAGCATCTAGTATTGGTGATAAAATGCTTCAATTGGCACAAAATAAGCAAGTTATTTGTATTACACATTTACCACAGGTTGCTTGTTTAGCTGAGCATCATTATTGTATCGAAAAAATGATTACTGATCATGAAACGACAACAGCAGTGCATCTTTTAAGTAAAAATAGTCGTATAGAAGAAATTGCTAAGATGCTTTCAGGAGAAAAATTAACACCTGAAGCTATAGAAAATGCAAAAAAATTATTGAATGTATAATTCAAAGCATATATGCCAAAATAAACTGTAATCAAAAAAAGATTACAGGGAGGTGTATATGCTTTGCTTTTTAAAAAGTTAAGTATTACACTCGTTATTGTCGTGACGATGTTATTCCAGACAGTCAATGTATTTGCAGCAGATGTTATTTTAGGTGGACAATCAATAGGGATAGAGTTAGATTATGATGGTGTATTGATTACTGGAACATATGATATTTCTATTGACAATAAAAAGTACAATCCTTCTTCAGATGGGTATTTAACAGGAGATATCATTAAGAAAGTGAATGGACAAAGTATTGATTCAATATCAACTTTAATGGCAAACGTTGAAAAGGAAATTGATAACAAAAATACGATTACACTTACACTCTCACGTGATAAAAAAGAACTCCACAAAGAATTAAAGTTCCAGGAATCAGATGGGAAGTTCACAACAGGTTTATATGTACAGGATGGGTTGACTGGTGTAGGAACAATGACATATTTTAATCCTGCCACACATCATTTTGGGGCCTTAGGGCATGTTATGATGGATGTATCGTTAGAAAGTGATGTTATTATTAAAAAAGGCAGTGTCTATAATTCATATGTCAAAAAAATCAATCCTTCAGAAAATGGTAAACCAGGTGAAAAAATAGCCGAAATAGGTTCGATTCAAATTGGAACGATATATGATAATAATAATTATGGTATTTATGGGAATTATGATGATTATCCTAGTCAAGATAAACAAATAATTTCTACGGCTTCTATGGATGAAGTTGAAGAGGGAGAGGCTTATTTCTTAACCGTTTTAGATGGTCATACACTTACAAAATGCTCTATCAATATTACAAAACTAAAAAAACAGAACGAGCCTTCTATTAAAGGTATTACTTTTGAAATTACAGATGAAAAAGTTCTTTCTTTAACAAATGGGGTTGTTCAAGGAATGAGTGGATCACCAATTATACAAAATGGGAAGTTAATTGGGTGTGTTACTCATGTTGATGTCAACAATGTTCACCAAGGTTATGGATTATACATCGATTGGATGCTTGAAAACGACAAATAGGGAAGGAATCGCTCAAGATTCCTTTTTCTTATTTCAACATAAAAAGACATTTGATAGGATATCGTGTCGTAAATATGGGTGAAAAAAATGACGAATTTGTGAAAATTCCGCTTTGACTATGTTTTCTTTACTTTTTGACTATCTTTCTTTTTTTGACACATATATAATAAATTTGCTGATGAGAATAAATCGAAAGGGGAAATTGGAAAAATGAAAACTTTTATAGCAATAGATCAACAAGAATTATTGGAAAATATTAAAATCAATTTAGAAAAAACAAATAAATTTGAAATTATAGGGACTGCAAACAATGGAACAGATTGTTTTAATTTCCTAAACCAAAGAACTTGTGATTTATTAATCATTGATTTAATGCTTTCAGAAATTGATGGTGTAGGAGTTTTAAATAGATTAAAAGAAATGCATAAAAACAGTTACAATAAAGTTATTTGTGTGACACAATTTATGAATCAAACAATTTGTAATTGGCTTGAGGATTTATCTGTAGATTACTGTTTTAAATATCCATTTGATTTACAACATTTTGTCCAATCTGCTCTTTACATAACAACTGCTGATCAACAAAAACATGATCAATTGTTAAATGGGGATGAATCAGAAAAATATAAAAAAGTCAAAATCGAAAATGAAATCACTGATATTTTACATGAAGTTGGAATTCCTGCTCACATTAAGGGGTATATGTATTTAAGAACAGCAATCTTAACAACTTATTATAATATTGATATTTTGGGGCAAGTTACTAAAGTTTTATATCCAGATATTGCTAGAATGTATAATACAACTTCATCTAGAGTTGAAAGAGCAATTCGTCATGCGATTGAAGTGGCTTGGAACAGAGGAAATACTGATGCAATTGATGATATTTTTGGATATACTGTTTCTGCAGTGAAAGCGAAACCTACAAATTCAGAATTCATTGCAATGATTGCAGATAAATTGAGATTAGCACATAAAACTGATACAGTTAAAAAAGAAAGCATTTATAATTATAAAGATTTTATGTTAAAATAGATGCTGAGGTAGGTGATGTTGATGCAAATTATATTTCATGTTGATTTAAATGCATTTTATGCAAGCGCAGAAACATCATCACAACCATCTTTGAAGGGCAAACCAATAGTTATCTGTAGAGAATCTCGACGAAGCATTATTACAACTGCTTCCTATGAAGCAAGAAAATTCGGTATTCATTCTGCTATGCCACTGTTTAAAGCAAAAGAATTATGTCCACATCTTGTTATTGTTCCTCCACATTTTGAACTTTACAAGACTCTCTCTGAAAAATTTTTCAATATTATTTCAACATTTTCACAAGAATTAGAAGTGGCAAGCATAGATGAATGTTATGTGGATTTAACGAACTATATTCAGATGCATTACCAAAACCCTTATGATGTCGCAATCGAAATTCAAAAGCGAGTTTTCGCAGAATTGAAGTTACAATGTTCGATAGGAATAGCACCAAATAAGTTTTTAGCAAAAATGGCTAGTGATATGCAAAAACCAATGGGAATCACTGTCATAACAAATCAAAACTATAAGCAAAAAATTTGGCCATTACCAATAGAAAACATGTTTGGTATTGGTAAAAAAACTGCTCCTAAGCTGATTGAATTAGGAATAGTCAGAATTGGTGATTTAGCAAAATATGAAAACTATGAGAAAATCAAACCTATATTTGGAAAAAATGCACTGATATATTATCAAAAGGCAAACGGGAAAGATTATTCAAAAATCAATGTTGCACATAATGAATTAAAGTCTATTGGGAATTCAACAACATTTGAGCGTGATAGCCAAGATGAAGAATTTATTAAATCAGTATTTAGAGACTTAGCACAAGAAGTTTCTTCACGTGCCAAAAAGCGAGATTTAGTAGGGAATTCTATCTCAATTACGTTAAAATACACAAGAGAAAAGAGTAAAACAAAACAAATGATTATTGATGATTATACTCAGGATTTTGATACTATTTATGCAACATCTTTATTGTTGTTTGAAAGTATTTATGGTGGTGAAATGCTACGATTAGTTGGTATAAGTTTGAATAATGTTAAACATGTTGAAGAATTACAGCAACAGATTTCTTTATTTGATCATACCCAACTACAAGCAAGTAAAAAAGAGATTAATGAAACTGACGAAGTTATACATCGTTTAAATTCTTCGTTACCTGGTTTGAAAGTAATGAAAGCATCAGATCTAATAGAACCACAATCAACAATTCAAAAGAAATACTTAGAAAACAATGAATAATATAAAAAGACACTCATATGAATTATTAGAGGTGATAATCAATGAGTGTCTTTTTACGTCGTTTTATTGACAATAAAAAATATATTGTTATAGCAATGGTAAGTGTTTTTGTTTGCGGGTTGTTGTTTGGGTTTTATCAGTATTCATCTTCAATACAAGGGGTAAAGGATTTTTTTCAAAATTTATTTTATCTTAATATCGATGGATATCAAAATCAATATCAGCTTTATGTCATTCAAGGTGGAGTTTACATATTGATATGTACATATCTGAGTTCTAGTTATTTGGGGCATATTGGCCTATTGTTTTTAATTTTCTTAAAAGGATTGCAATTATCATTTTCTTTTATGTTTGTTTTTACAGCGGTTCCATTTACATTTATAATATTTCTTTTGTTACTTGTTGAAAGTCTTTTGGAAATTGCGCTTTGTCTATCGATGAATTTAATATGTATACACATTTCAACATATGTCACATTAGTTACTTTTTGTGTTGAACAGAATTTTAGTATGAAAAGCATGATGAACTATAAGCTTAATTGTGTAATTATTGGTCTTGTTATTTTTTCTTTAGCATTAGCATTCCGTATCTATGTTGTACCAATGTTTTGAATTTTTTGATTATCTATAATCTACGTTTATTAGAATTCTTTTAAAAATTAGGAAAGTAGTGGTCAAATGAATTTTACACGATTGGATTTATATGAATTAAAAATGATTCTTAAATTAGCTCTTGTATATAATTTGGCTGATAATGAATACATTAAAGAATTAATTGGCAAAATAGAGTTTATGGAAGAAGCATTAGATACAAATAATCATATTGATTAATCTTAATGCAAAAATATTGTTATTTGTAATTTGTTTTTGTATAATATGGTAGGTGATGTATTTTGAAATGTGTAGATGCGTTAAAAGAATATAAACAATATATGATTGTAGAAAAAGGTTATAGCCGTTATACTGTTGAGAATTATGAACGTGATATTCTACATTTTATTGATTTTATTTATAAAAAATATGAAGTCAATAGTATAGATAATATTATTAAAGATCACATGTATCATTATCTTAAAGATTTGCGTAATCATTTAAAAGCATCTTCTGTTGACCGACATATGACTTCACTAAAGCAATTTTATATTTTCTTAGTAAAAGAAAATATCATTAAGGACAATGTTATGAGTTCTTTTGAAATGTCTAAGAAAGCGAAATATTTACCTGAAGTTTTGACAGTTGCTGAAGTCAATCAGTTGCTTGATTCAATTGATGTAAATGATCCAGTGTCAGCGCGTAATCGGTGTATGGTAGAAGTTTTATATGCATCTGGATTAAGAGTGAGTGAAATGTGTTTTTTAACGTTACAGAACGTGAATATACATAAAGGCTTTGTAAAATGTATTGGAAAAAGAAACAAGGAAAGAATTGTACCAATGAATGAGAATTGTTGTTTGTTGTTAAAGAAATATATTGAAGAATATAGACCACAATTATGTGAGGAAGTTTCGTCCCAATACCTTTTTATTAATAAAAAAGGACAGCCTATTCAAAGAGATGACTTTTATCATATTTTAGAAAATATTGTTAAGAAAAGTGGGTTGAAAAAACATGTCACTCCTCATACATTACGTCATACATTTGCGACTCATTTATTAGAAAATGATGCTGATTTACGGTCTATCCAAGAAATGCTAGGACATAGTGATATTTCTACAACAACAATATATACACATGTGTCTAATAATAAAGCAATAGAAGAATATAGGAAGTTACATCCACGAAGCAAGAAAAGGAGATAAATTATGAAAAAATATAAACGCGTTTTTTTAATTGTTTTAGATTCATTGGGCGTTGGAGATGCCCACGATGCAGAGGCTTTTAATGATTTGGGAGCAAATACACTTGGTCATATTTGTGAAAGCGTAGGGGGCTTAGATTTGCCTAATTTAGAAGGCATGGGCTTAGGAAGTATTGGACAATTTAAGGGCATTCATGCTTTAAAAAACCAATTGGCTTATACTGCTAGGCTAGAAGAAGTTTCAAATGGAAAAGATACAATGACAGGTCATTGGGAAATGATGGGATTAAAGATTACTGAACCCTTTCAAACATTTACTGAGACAGGTTTCCCAGATGAATTTATTAAACTATTTGAAGAAAAAACTGGAAGAAAATGTGTAGGAAATTACGCTGAGAGTGGAACTAAAATACTTGATGATTGGGGCGAACATCAAATTCAGACTGGGGATTGGATTGTTTATACTTCAGCAGATTCAGTATTTCAAATAGCAGCTAATGAAGATGTTATTCCTTTGGAAGAACTTTATAAAGCGTGCGATATTGCCAGAGAATTAGCTATGGATGAGAGATGGAAGGTTGGTAGAATCATTGCAAGACCATATATAGGACAGAAAAAAGGAGAATTTAAACGTACTGCTAATCGCCATGACTTGGCATTAAAACCTTTTGGAAAAACTGTTTTAGATTCTTTAAAAGAAAATCATCTTGATGTTATTGGAATTGGTAAAATACCTGATATATTTGTTGATCAAGGGATAACACGCAAAGTAAAAACTGAATCTAATTTTGATGGGATGATAAAGACAATAGAAATCGCTAAAGAGAATTTCACAGGTCTTGCATTCTTAAATTTAGTAGATTTCGATGCTGTGTTTGGACATAGAAGAGATCCTCGGGGATATGGCAATGCTATTATAGAATTTGATAACCAATTAACGGATCTGTTAAGAGAACTTAAAGAAGATGATTTATTAATGATTACTGCTGATCATGGGAATGATCCAACATATAAAGGAACTGATCATACACGAGAGAATGTTCCATTAATTGTTTATAGTAAATCGTTGCATAAACCAAGACACTTAGGTCTCTTAAAAAGTTATGCTGTAATTGGAGCAACAATCGCTGAGAATTTTAAAGTTGAAAATCCTGGTATTGGTCAATCATTAGCAGATAAAATTATATAGGAGCTTGAAGAAGTATATGGATGAAAACAACAAAACAAGACGTGTTATTATTATTTCTTTAGCTGGGTTATTAATTGGAACCTTGCTGTTTATTTTTGGGATTTCTATAAAAGATAGTATTTGGCCAATGATTGTGAATTATATAATTGGATTGGTATTGTATATCTGTTCTTTTTTAGCTGTTTATAATAACAACAAGGTAGATGTTCAGGCTATTTATAAATATATAATGGTATTAGTAGTAATCATGGCTATATTAATTACATTTGCAACACTTTCTCGCATAGTCTAGAATTCACATAATCTATATTATGCGAAGTTGTATATATTTCATGAAAATAAGGGAAGATTTAATGTCTTCCCTTATTTTTTTACTTTTCATCTTTATTCGCTTGTTCAAAAGAATCATATAGTTTTGTAACATATTTGCCGTTGAAACAAGACATACATAAGCCACATGTGTGTTCTTGTTTAAAGTGAATAGATTGACTCAATCCATCTTCACTGATAAATGCTAATGAATCTGCTTCTATATATTGGCATAACTCACTAACACTCATTCTATGAGAAATTAATTCTTCTATTGTAGATGTATCAACACCATAGAAACATGGATAACGAATTGCTGGTGAGGCAATGCGAACATGTACTTCTTTTGCTCCAGCTTCTTTTAATAGTTTAACTATACGTTGAGAGGTTGTTCCACGCACAATTGAGTCATCTATCAAAATGATGCGTTTTCCATTTACAATGGATGAGACAGCTGATAGTTTCATTCGTACACCCTGCTCTCTCATTTCTTGTGTGGGTTGAATAAATGTACGTCCTACATACTTGTTTTTAACAAGTCCCATCTCATAGGGAATTGAAGAAGCTTCAGCATAACCAATAGCAGCAGAAATGGATGAATCTGGCACTCCAATAACAACATCTGCATCAACTGGTGCTTCATAAAATAATTGTTTTCCTGCCAATTTTCTTGTTGTATGCACATTGATTCCATCTAAGGTACTATCTGGTCTTGAAAAATAAATGTATTCCATTGCACAAATTTTATCAACGACTGGATCTTTTGTATAAGTCATAGCTTTTAATTTTCCATCCTTTACTCGTACAATCTCTCCTGGTTCAACATCTCTTACAAAATTTGCTCCAACAATATCTAATGCACAAGTTTCTGATGCAAATACATAGGCTCCATTTGGGAGGATTCCAATGGATAAAGGTCTTAAACCATATTTATCTCTTGCAACATAAAGGCGATCTTCGATAAGAATCAAGAAAGCAAATGCCCCATCTAACATATCTAAAGATTTGCAAATACGTTCAATCATTTTACCATCTTGTCTTTTGATTAAATGACCTAAGACTTCAGTATCTGAAGATGATGAAAAAATACTACCCTGTTCTTCTAACTCTTTTTTTAGAATATTTGCATTTACTAAATTTCCATTATGACAGATACCTAATGAGCCCTTCATTGTTTTAAATAAAAAAGGCTGAACATTGGCAATGCCACTACCACCAGCTGTGGAATAACGAACATGCCCTATAGCTGCATCACCATCAAGCTGAGCAAGGCGTTTTGCATCAAACACTTCTGTTACTAACCCTTCGCCTTTATGAATGCTAAGTTTATGTCCTTTTTGCACAACAATTCCAGCTGCTTCTTGCCCTCTATGCTGCAAACTATGTAATCCATAATAACAAAGATCAGCAGCATTGTTATGTCCAAAAACACCAAATACACCACATTCTTCATGTAATTCGTCTTGATCAAACATTTTATTAGTCTCCTTGTGATAAATATTTATTAACACAATTAAAATTTACCAAAATGTAGATAATAAGTCAATAAAACTCATTAAAATTAAAGAAAAAAGAATAAAATTCTTCTTTCTTTAATAAATTTCATTAATATATTTGTGTTTATCAAAAGTATCTAACTTTACTTGATTAGACATCATTGTAATAATAAGAGATGACTGCCCTTCTATTTCAACATTTATATCACATTCTAAAATAATATTTTTTGTACTGTTTGAAAAATAAGATAACATAATATTTATAGAATCTTTTGTAAGATAGATAAACTCTGATATTTCAATAGATTCATCATTCTCATGATAAATAAGATATCCATGATCTTTGAAGATAAGAATATTATCCAAAAAAACAAGACATCTTTGAATAAATAACTTCCAATAGTATTCATCACGAATGCGATATTCATCAAATTGTTGCACAAATGCTTCATAATAATCTTTTAAGAGTGAAATATCATCTATAGGGATACAAGGAGACTGTATTAATTTTTCCTTATCTACAGCAATTTTTTGGTGATAATGAGATGCATTAAAACCAAAAGGTTTATAAATTTCTGGATGATACGCTTGTAAATAAATAATTTGATTATTATATTGTTCAAGAACAAATTGTAAAAGTTTTTTCATATACCCTTGTTTTTCAAAATTTTTCTTTGTTGCAACGCCTAATATAAAATAACACTCTCTTATCTGATTGTGAATTTGAATTGATATAGGAACAATTTGTAACATTGAAATCAAATGATTTTTATTCTTAAGAACAAAAGTATATTCCTTATGGTATAAATATTGAAAATAGTAGTTTGTTGTTTCTTCTGTTTCATCTGGGAAATTATCTTTCCAAAGATGAATGATAGATTCTAAATCATCATCAGATGCTTGCCCAATATACTCATCTTTTTCATAAATACGATATTTTTCAATCATCTTGATTGGATGTAGAGAAAGTTTTGATTTTTTTAGATTCTCTAATCCCATATCTTCTTCTCTATTAACATACTGTTCATCAGGAAAATGATGCTCTAACATTTCTTTAAGAATAGCAGGATACAATCCGCGAATATCTTTGTTTGCTTTTTCAACATGTATTTGAATTGTAGAATGCTTTAAACGAGAAGCAATAATGAAAGCTTCCATTTGTCCATTAATAAAAATCCCACCTACTTCAAATTCCAACATGTGTCGAGATGATAAAAGATACATAATGCCTTTAACTTCACTTGTCATAGATTCACTTAAATCTTCTTTCTCACTCTCCCAGCGATTAAGACATTCTAAAATCATATTAAAATCATTAACTAAGTCTAAATCTCTATAAATATAATCAGGATTTTCTTTCAAAAAAGCATTATAGTGATTACGACGCTTCTGCATTTTTTTACCAGATAAAGTTTGCAGCATCATTCGATCATAAACATAATCATCATTCTCGGGTGTACGTGCAAATAAAAGTTTATCTTGATATAATGGCTTGATATATTCAACGAATGTATCAATAGCACAATCAATTATAAATTCAAACTGATTTTTATGACTATACTCTAGCATATAATCAATAGCTTCTCGATAATATTGTGGACTTGTAAAAGGCATTGCCCAGAACTGTGTTCCTTTATAATTATGTAACATAACAACAAAATGTTCATGAATTTCATATTGAATATGATACTCATGGTTCCACATCATCATTGTTACAAAATTTGAATTATATCCTTCATAATTTGCTAAATCCAAGTAAGGTTTAATTATTGAATAATCATCTAATTTTAATTCTTTCATTATTTCTTTCCGAGCAGCATATGTATAAATTGTTTGGCAGTACGCCCAGAAAATCCTCCATTTCTAATTTCCCATTGTAATGCTAAATCATGCAATTCATCTTGCTTCATATCAATTTGATAAGTTTTAGCTAATCCATCAACAATATCTAAATAATGTTGTTTATCAGGATGAATATACATAATTTGTACACCGAATCGTGAAACAAGTGACAGTTTTTCTTGTTTTGCATCATTGTTATTAATCTCCTGATCATGATTTCTATCATTCCAGGTCTCTTTGATAAGATGGCGACGATTACTTGTTGCATAGATTAAAATGTTATCTGGTTTCTTCTCCAAACCACCTTCGATAACAGCCTTCAAATATTTATACTCGACTTCAAATTCCTCAAAAGATAAATCATCCATAAAAATTACAAACTTATAATTTCTATTTTGAAGTTCATTAATAATTTGAGGCAAAGAGATAAATTGATGCTTATAAACCTCCACCATTCTTAACCCATCTTTATAATATTCATTTAATAAAGCTTTGATGCTACTTGATTTTCCTGTTCCACTATCTCCATAAAGTAAGACATTATTAGCCTTTTTACCTTTTAAAAAAGCTTCAGTATTGGCTTTTAAATGCTCTTTTTGGCTCTCATAACCAATCAATTGGTCTAATTTATTATTCCCAATATGATCGATTGGTATAATTTTTTCGTTTTGAAAACGAAAAGCTTTATTCAGACCATACTTTCCCACTCCATATTGACTATAATGATTGTATAATATTTTATAGAATTCTTCTAGTGAAGTGCTCCAAGAAAGTTGTAATTGTAATTCTGACAATAAATTGAAAATTTCCTGATTAATGATCGGGCGACTATGTGGAAAGTCGAAAAAAATATTTTGATACTGAAGATCAAGGCTAGTAAAATTATAATGATAAAGGTGATATAACACATTTATATCATTCATTACAACATCTTTTAATGATTTATTTATAGTTTGTTTGCGTTCTAAAGAAAGTGTAAATATATTTTCGTGTTGCACTAATAAATATGTTATTAAACTTTGAAACAAATGACCATGAAGATCATATTTTTCAGTTAACTTTAACATTGTTGAAATAAAAGTATTTTCATTTTTATCACTGTCATGTGTGCAATATAATAAACAGTCTAAGACATCAGGATCATCAGTGAGATTTCTATATATAATTAATTGATTTAAGTCCATAAATTTAACCTTCTTCCTATGAAAAAAGACGATAAATCGCCTTTTTAATTTTTAAAGCTATGAATTGGTGCAGGGATTCTTCCACCACGATCAATAAATTCATCACATGAGAATTGGTTAACTGGCATAATTGGGGCATATCCTAATAATCCGCCAAATTCAACCATTTCACCTACATCTTTTCCAATGACAGGAATAATTCTTACGGCAGTTGTTTTTTGATTGATCATACCAATTGCCATTTCATCAGCAATAATTCCTGCAATTGTCTTTGCGGATGTTTTGCCTGGGATTGCAATCATATCTAATCCGACCGAACATACACATGTCATCGCTTCTAATTTTTCTAATGTCAATGCACCCATTTCAACAGCATCAATCATTCCCTGGTCTTCACTGACAGGAATAAATGCACCAGATAATCCGCCTACATATGATGAAGCCATGACCCCACCTTTTTTCACTTGATCATTTAAGATTGCTAAAGCAGCAGTCGTTCCAGGAGCTCCCACTCTTTCAAGCCCCATTTCTTGCAAACAATCAGCAATACTATCTCCAACAGCAGGTGTTGGTGCTAATGATAAATCAATAATACCAAAAGGAATATTTAATGCTGCTGAAGCTTCTCTAGCAACCAGTTGGCCAACACGAGTAATTTTGAATGCTGTTTTCTTAATCGTTTCGCACAATTCACCAAAATCTTTACCTTTTGCTGTTTGAATAGCAGTACGTACAACACCAGGTCCACTTACACCAACATTGATAATTGCATCAGCCTCACTGACCCCATGAAAAGCACCAGCCATAAATGGATTATCATCAGGTGCATTACAGAAAACCACAAATTTTGCACAACCTATGGAATCATTCTCTTTAGTAATTTCTGCTGTCGCTTTGACTGTTTCACCAATCAATTTCACTGCATCCATGTTTAATCCTGTCTTTGTTGATCCAACATTAACAGAACTACAAACAAGCTCAGTTTCTTTCATTGCCTGTGGAATTGACTCAATCAACAATTTTTCAGCTTTTGTCATTCCTTTAGAGACAATTGCACTATATCCACCAATAAAATTCACGCCAACTTTATGAGCGCAATGATCTAATGTCTTTGCAATTTTTACAAAATCATCAGAACTTTTACATGCTGAAGCACCAATAAATCCAATTGGTGTAACAGAAATTCTCTTATTAACAATAGGTATACCATATTTTTTCTCAATGGCTTCACCTGTTTTTACTAAATCTTTCGCAATCGTTGTGATTTTATTGTAAATGTTTTGACACAGAACGTCGATATTTCCATCAATACAATCCAGAAGACTAATTCCAATTGTGATTGTACGAACATCTAAATTCTCTTGTTCAATCATTTTATTTGTTTCTGCAACTTCAAATAAATTAATCATTCTTATCCTCCCTAGATTCTATGCATTTTATTAAAAATATCTTCATGCTGAAATTTTATATTAACACCAATCTCGTTTCCTAATTTTTCTAACTGATCAGCTAAAGTTGAAAATTCTTCTCCAGCATGAGATGCATCAACAATCATCATCATATTGAAATATCCTTGTAAAATTGTTTGTGAAATGTCAAGAATATTAATGTGTGAGTCTGCTAAATATGTACAAACTTTGGCAATAATTCCTACTTGATCTTTTCCTACAACAGTAATAATAGCTTTTTCCATTCGTAACCCCTCCTGATATTTTTTAATATTATAGCAAACAAGTCATAAAAAAGAAAGAAAAAAAGGAGTTTGCACTCCTTTTGTTTAAGAATATTAACCTAATAAAGACATTGCTTTATCAAATACAGCTTTTCCGTTCATTGTACCGTAATCTCTCATATCGATAACGTCTACAGGGATAGCTCCAGCTTTTCTTCCAGCAGCCATTTTTTCAATAGCACCTTTTTGGAATCTTACTTGTGGGCCAAGTAAAATGCAGTCAACTTCTTCTAATACTCTTGGTGCATCAGAGAAAGGTAATGCAAAGATTTTGCATTCAACACCTGCATCTTTAGCAGCAGCTTCCATTTTTGTTACTAATAAACTTGTTGACATTCCTGCAGAACATACTAATAAAATAGTTTTCATATTCATTACTCCTTTTCTAGTTATTTCACTATGACTATTTTACCAACTTTTGGACCAATTGTAAACACTTACGAGACAAATTTTTTCTATTTCAGAAAATATAAGGATTTTATCAACATAAAATGAAACGAAATTTATTTTGTGGTAAAATAAAGAATAGAAAAGAGAGGATAGTATGAATATTTTAGTTGTCAGTGATAGTCATTTATTTGGAAATGATCTCCAACGCATAACAAAACTCTATAAAAACAAAGTTGATTTGATGATCCATTGTGGTGATTCATCCTTGACTTTAGATGACCCATTAATTCATCAATATGACATTGTTGTCAAAGGAAATCATGATGATGCCGCTTTTCCAAAGTACAGAATTCATCAAGATATCTGTGTTACTCATGGTCATCATTATAATGTTTATTATGGTTATGACGATTTAGTTAAGTTATGTCAAAGTCATCATTGCCACTTGTGTTTGCATGGTCACACCCATGTCCCCACACACCAGATTCATCAAGGGATTCATTTTATCAATCCTGGGAGTCTTATGATGAATCGAGGAAGCTATGGTTATGGGACTTATGCTCTTGTTAATTATGAAAACAATCATACACAAGTCACCTACTATCATCATCAAACAGATCAACCAGTTGATGAATGTATTCTTAAAGAGGGATTAAAATTGTTGGATGAATTTAAAAAATTATTAAAATAAAAAGCAGAACAATTAATCATGATTAACTGTTTTGCTTTTTTCTTCGAGTCTTTTGCGTTTATATTCAATGATGAACATAACCTCTTTTAAATCTTCATCTGGTAATTCAGTAAGCAAGCGGGCAATATTTGCAATATTATAATAATCATATTTTTTACCACTCATAATTTCTTCTACACTTCGACCATATAAATGCGAAAGAATTTTAAGTTCACCAACTGTCACATCACGTTTTCCATTTTCAATATCTGAAATAGCAGAATGTGGAACTTCAAGGTGTGCAGCAACTTCTTTTTGTGTTAAATGTTTAAAATTTCTATAAGTTTTCAATCTTTTTGCTAAATCCATATCTATAGCCATAATGCCACCTCCATGGCACTATTATATCACTATTTAAAATTGATATCAATTTAGAATTATAAAAAAATTAATTTACGAAAGACATAAATGGAAACTATTAGACAAATTTCTACACTATACCTTAAAATATCCTGAAGTCGTCATTATTTTTTCTCTGATATTTGTTTTCTTGTGATGGTACAAATACGAAAATAACTGATTGAGAATAAATTCTGTCATTTCGCTATTTTCATTCGTGAAATGAATAAAATACCCTCCAACATCAAGAGTGTTGTTTGGTTCTATAAATAGTGTTCGGCAATTCAAAAGATGCATACGACATTGCTCATCCATCATTAAATCAAAAGTTTCATTTTTTCTATCAATAAGGGCATATTGAGATGATTTACATAACTGACAGTTCTTTTTTTGATATCCAAAATAATATTGTGATATAGGACAATAATCGCTAATCATATTTTCTATTTTTCCATAGATTTGTACAAAACATTGTTGATGATTGCATTTTAATTGATAGATTTGTTTTTGACTCATCTCTAGTGAAAGAATTTTTGTTTCTTGATAAGAGTTGATTGCATGTGAATTGTAAACATTTAATCCAGTTCCAATAATTCTCTTTTTATCTTGGCAGGAATAATAAGCACCATATTCATTGACAACCACAGCTTCAACTTGTTGATAAACATCAGATTGTTTAATAATTTCAAGTTCTTTATCTTTACAGATTCTTGGTATAAATAGAGCGAATTTCTGTTGTTTTCTAATACATAAATGAAAAGCTTCTAAACTATCTGTTTGAAATGGATAATAAATCATATCAATGTTATTATAGTTTAAGACAATTTCTAATTGTTTAAGATTGCTTACTAAGATGTGAATACATTGTGATTCTGCACTCTTTTTTATAGTCGTTAAATCATATTGTTCTCTAGGAACTGAAAAATGAATTTGGCGATTTGATAATTTTTCTGTTAATTCATCAATAGCTTCCCTACGCATTTCATTCAATACTTTAATAGGCATAGATAATTGCTCATCAATATCTAAATTGATATGATGCGCTATAAAAGTGCTTTGTCCTAATTTGCATAGTTGTTGTTGAATGCGCTGTCTATCTAAAGGTGTTTTGATTGCTTCTTCTACTGTGATATCTGCTGTTTTGTGGACTTTTATATCTTGGCATTGAAGAATGAGTTGTGGATGCTGTTTGATATGAGCGATAAATGTCATTTCAATTGGTTGTTTTCGATAGTCTTTATCATATGTATGATGCAATGTATCTATAACGTCAATATCAATCGTTTTACGCACATTTCCTTCATAAACTGGATAATTAAATTCTATTTCTGCGATATCTCCTGCAGATGCTTTTGCTACTAAGCGGTTATTTATAAATATTTTATTAATTGGGCGTCCTTTATCTATTTGTTCAAACACAAGACTATCCCCTTGTTTAAGAGACTTATCTAATTCAATAATGACATGTTTCTCTTTTTTTCGATACCCTATGACTTTTCCAATAATAATGCCTTTGTTACCTGGATAATCTCCTTCAACAATATGTTGGTCCTGATAAATATAGCCTTTTGTATAATTACGATTAAACATAGCTTTCATATAAAAAATGTCGTCATCAAATGTTTTTGTTTGACAATTTAAATGACTATCAATAGCTTTGCGATATGCCTTAATGACACTTGCGACATACTCTGGTTTTTTCATTCGCCCCTCTACTTTGAATGATTTTACACCAGCATCTATAAGTTCACCAATTGAATCAATTGTCATTAAATCTTTTGGCGAAAGAAGAAAGGGAACTTTCTTAGGTTGAATTTTCCCATTTTTAGATAATCTATATTGCAAACGACATGGTTGAGCGCATTCTCCCCTATTCCCGCTTCGTTTTCCAATAAAGCTACTCATCAGGCACTGTCCAGAATAACAAACACATAAAGCCCCATGAACAAACACTTCTACTTCGATAGACGTTGATTTGCAAATATGTTGAATTTCTTCTAGAGTATTTTCTCGTGCTAAAACTATTCTAGAAGCGCCTTGCTCATAAAAATATTGAGCAGCTGCTTTATTCATAATCGATGCTTGCGTGCTCATATGAATTTCAAAATCATCATAGCGTTTCTTAATCATATGAAAGAGTCCTATATCTTGAACAATAAGTGCATCAACCTGTATATGATATAAATAATCTAAATATTGAATTAATTCAGCAAATTCATCATCTCTATATAGTGTATTCACTGTAACATATATTTTAACATTACGTAAATGAGCATAGTGAATTGCCCACTCTAATTGCTCATCATCAAAATTCTTAGCAAAAGCACGAGCATTAAACAATGTTCCACCTAAATATATAGCATCTGCTCCATTTTGAATAGCAGCAATTAATGATTCCTGATCACCAGCTGGTGCTAATAGTTCAACTTTTTTCATTCTTTCACCTCCAAAAAAGTAGCAATAACTTGTTGCGTTATTGCTATAATTGAGAAACAAGTTCATTGCACATTTGTGCAGATTGTAGACTTGCTTCCTTTAAATATTCATCAAATTGGATATGACTTTTTCCTTTATTAAAAACATCACTTAATGAGCGAGTAATAATAAATTTTTTGTGGTAAACATGGCAGACTTGAGCAATAGCAGCAGCTTCCATTTCTACACACATCGCTTCTGGAAAGTGTTTTTGAATTGTTTTGACTTGTTGGGAATTTGATATAAATTGATCACCTGAAGCAATCAAGCCTATATGAGCATGAATATTATGTTGATTTAATATTTCTTTGACTTTCATAAGAAGATCTTGATCAGGTGTATAGTATTGAGGCATGCCAGGGACTTCACCTAGTGCTCTTCCAAATGCAGTCACATCTACATCATGATGAACAACTTGTGACGAAATCACAACATCTCCAACATTCTGATGAGAATGAAGTCCGCCAGCTGATCCGATATTAATGACATAATCTATAGAATAATGTGTAAACAGCAATGTTGTTGCAATAGCAGCATTGACTTTACCAATTCCACCCTGTAATAATACAATACCTTTATTATTAAGTGTTCCTTCATAAAATATATATCCTTGATATTCCTTTTGTTGATTCATTACCATTAATTTTTTTATTTCTAAAACCTCTTCTGCCATTGCTCCAATTATTCCAATCATGATTTACCCCTTTCTACAAACAAAGATAATGCGTTCACAATCTTCATGGTATTCTTCAAAATCACTATAATATTTAATATCAATAAATCCAATTTCATTAAGCCAATAGACATACTGTGATACAGTATATGTTTTTTGAAAATGATTTTCATCAACTATTTCATTTTCAATTTTATCTTCAATACGAAGATGATGATGCACATAGCCATCTTCTAATGTTTCTACATGCCAATGAAAAGAAAATTCTTCATCTTCTTCATCCTCATGATAATTTTTTAAAATAACATTCATTTTGTATAAACTATCAATATCAAAAATAAAAGTCCCATTGTCCTTTAATGATGAATATACATTTTGAAACGTTTTTAAAACATCTTCAGGATTTAACAGATAATTTATTGAATCGCAAAGACATAACACCAAATCAACCTGATGAGATGTAGAAAAATCACTCATATCAACACGTTGGAGTATTAAATTTACATTTTCAGCCATTGCTTTTTGCTTTGCAACTTCTAACATATCTAATGATAAATCAGATGCAAAAACGTGTTTACCATCTTTTGATAATCGAATAGCTATTTCACCAGTTCCACATCCTAATTCTAAGACTTCATTAAATTGGCAGTGTTTATAAATGAATGCATGATAGTCATCATAAAATTGTGGTTCCATAAGACTATCATAGTAATAAGCAAAATTTTCATAACTCATTTTGCCAGCATTCCTTCAACATTAATATGTGGCATATCACCCCATAATTTTTCTAAATTATAACTTTCGCGTTCTTCAGCTTCAAAAATGTGACATACAATATCACCAAGATCAATAAGTAACCATTTTGAATTCCTTAAACCTTCAATACTTTTGATCTCAAAATTGTTTTTTTCACATTCATCTTTAATATTTTGCATAATAGCCTGCATTAATCTTTCATTACTAGCTGTACACAATACAAAAGTATCAAATATAGGACTTGCCTCTTGCATATCAATAGCAACTATATGAGTTGCTAGTTTATCATCCATAGCTTTAACTACACATTCTAATTTTGTCATTTATATTTCTCCTTTAGTTACAAAATAATCATATATTTCATAAAAACATTCATCAATATTTCTGTTGTTTCTTATAGAAAATTCATAAAACTCATTTAATGAATTTCTAAATCCTTGATGAATATCTTTCTTGCATACTTCAATTTGCTGAGCTGAGTTATATCCTCGCAATGGGTCAAGTTTGTCAGCTACATAAACACATTTTCCAATTGCTGAAATATCGATTGATCCAGTTGTATGATGTTCAATTGCATTTAAAACAATAATATCATCTATCAAATATTCATGTTCACTTACATAACGAGATACCCATTGATGCCAAATTGGTTTTGGTTTGCTCATGTATTCAGGAAAATATGCTTGCATAATAGCTGTTGATTCTGTCTCATTCATTTCTTTTGCAATGTCATGAAACATTCCAGCAATATAAGCTTGTTTCTCATTAAGATGATTAGATTTCGCAATATCTGCTGCTAACCTGGCCACACTACAAGTATGCTTCCAACGTTTCTCTTTCATACGATTAAAAATCAATGTTTCTAGATATATTCCATGTCGTGTTATATATCTTAAGACACTTTCATCAAGCATTTCTATATGTCCTTTTCTAACATCACTGCTAGATGCATATATAGGTTCATTCTTTAATAATATAAAATGAAATTGTTGAATGATAGGAACATATGGTTCAAATCCTCCTCTTTGAAAGGCTACCAATTGGACCATTTGACTAATAAGTTCAGCATCTTTCCATCTATCAAATAAATTTGCTTGATCCATCCCCATAATATAATAATATTTAATATCTGGATTTTGTTTTGTTAATATTTTTAAAGTATCAACTGTAAAATTTTTTTTATCCGATTTTGAATCGATTTCAATGTTATTGATAGTCATCTCTGTTTCATCTTGAATAGCTAATACCATCATATCTAGGCGTTCTTGTCGCGTTGCGCAATTTTGATCTTTCCAAGGATTGTTTTTTGTTGGAATAAATTGAATTTCATCTAACTGCAATTGTTCAAGTGCTAATTTTGCTATAGTCACATGAGCCTTATGAATAGGATCAAAACTCCCACCGAATAATCCTACTTTTTTCATGGTAAACGATATAATTCCTTATCTGATGATTTATATAAAATAATTGTATGACCAATAATTTGAACAACTTCAGATTTTGTTTGTACACTTAACTCTAATGCAACTGTATTAACATCATCTGGACAGCTTTCTAAAATTTTTACTTTTAATAATTCTTGTGATTCTAAAGCTTCAGAAATTCCCTTAGCCTGATTACTATTGACTCCTTCTTTGCCAACTTGGAAAATAGCATTTAAATGATGTGCTTTTCCTCTTAAATATCTTTTCTGTTTACCTGTTAACATAGTATCTCCTTTTTTTAAATAATAGCTTCTCTTAATATAACTGAAATCTGTGGTGGAACCAAAACTCTTACTTTTCCACCTTTCGAACTCACTGTTATGAAACCTAATCCAGAAATAACAATATCAGTTTTTCCTGGCATCAATCGAAATTCATAAGACTTCATTTGTGCAATTGAATCAATTCCAGCAATTTCATACTGTAAAGTTTGATGACGATTATACAAATCATCTGCTTTAATTGTCTTTGTCCGATGAATTTTTAAGTTTTTAGAAAAATATGCAATAAAACTAGATTGTTCACCTTCTAAATAATCAATACGTCCTAAACCACCAAAGTAAAGCGTTTGAAGACTGTTTAATTGGAATCCCATTGGTCTAAGTTCTCCTTGAGGAACGACCTTTTTGATATCTTCTGGAGCTAACAAATGTGTCATTTGACTTTCATTGATAATTCCTGGTGTATCATATAGAACTGAATGTTCATCTAAAGGAATTTCAATGAGGTTCAAAGTTGTTCCAGGATACTCAGAGACAGTAATGAGATTTTGCTTTTCAACTTCAGCATAATGTTTTAATAAACCATTAATAAAAGTTGATTTCCCAACATTAGTCACACCTACAACATAAACATCCCGCCCTTTACGATGCTCCATGATAGCATCATATATGTAATCAAAGTTCATACTTTTTTTACCACTTGTTACAATGACGTCTACTGCTTGAACCCCTTGATCTTTTAATTGTCTTCTCACCCAATGTTCTAGTTTTCTTTCTTTTACAGATTTTGGTAAAATATCACGTTTGTTTGCCAATACTAACACATCATTATAAGCAATATGACGCATTAACCCTTGAATCATACTTCCATTAAAATCAAATAAGTCAATCATATATACAACCAAACAGTCTTTTTCACCTATTTGTTGTAATATAGTGAGAAAATCATCCTTTGTCATATTTGTTTCTTGCAACTTATGATAATTTTTCAATTGAAAGCAACGTTGACATAATACTTTATCATTGTTCATTGCACTTTTTGGCACATAACCAATATGTTTTTCATTTTCGTTTTGAATAATGGCTCCACAGCCAAAACATTTCATTTCCTGATTCATAAATGACCTTCCTTTTCTTCATTATTGTACCCTATTTTCGCTTCTATGAAAAGCCTAAACATAAACATCGACAATTTTCATATAATGATTTTGAGGTGGATTATGTTTACAACACTAATAACATTTTTACAACAATTTTTATTTGTCTCATTCATCAAGACACAAGCTTTTAAAAAACAATTGACTCCCCAAGAAGAAAATGATTTATTAGAAAAATATTTTCAAGGAGACCAAGAAGCTCGTAACCAACTAATTGAACACAACTTGAGACTTGTTGCTCATATTGCTAAAAAATATGAAAGTACAAAAGATCTTCAGGAAGATTTAATTAGTATAGGAACAATTGGTTTAATTAAGGCAGTTGATAGTTATAAACCAACAAAAGCAACAAAATTAGGAACTTATGCAGCAAAATGCATTGAAAATGAAATTCTTATGCATATGCGTGGTAACAAAAAAACTGCTCTTGATGTATCACTGAATGAAATTTTAGGTGTCGATAAAGATGGTGGAGAAATGACACTTCTAGATATCTTGCCATCTGATCAAAAAGAAATTATTGATCAAATAGATACAGAGGATCAAATCAAAAAGTTACAAGAATATTTTCTTCTTTTAACACCTCGAGAACAAGAAATACTTATTTATCGATATGGTTTAAATAAGCATAAAGTGTATACTCAAAAAGAAATTGCGAGCACAATGCATATTTCACGTTCATATGTATCACGTTTAGAAAAAAGAGCACTCATCAAACTTTTGAAAGCTTATCTTAATGATAAGTAAAAGAATATGAGAGTTCCCATATTCTAAAAATCATCTTTAAAAAGATCATCAAAAGAAATTGGCTCAAAATGTTTATCATCTTTTGATTCTTCTTTTTGTGAATTTTTTTGAAGAACTGGTTGAACTATGACTGGCTCAACTTTTTCTTCAATAATTTCATTTCTTTTTTTAGCAATCTCTTCTTTAACTTCATTGAATAAATCAGGTTGTTTTTTAACTTCAAAGATTTTAGGATTTATTTCATTGTTTATTTTCTCAACATCAAACAAATCTGTAGATAATGTTTTTGGATTATAAACATATCTTATAATGTTATCTTTAATTGCAGTTAGAATACTTGGCTTGCTTTCAAGCTGTGCATGAGTATAATCTTTGACAAAGATATCAATTTTTTGTGAATCTGTTTCAATATTGAGCTGATCCTTAGTTTCTAATACAAATGCATAAAGAGATTGAATATGCTTTGTTTTTGGTGATTTAAAAATAAGATTTCCTTTTGTAGCACGGTTACAACTTGGGATATCAGAAATACGTAAACGCTTGATACCTGGCTGATCACTAATAAGAATAAACGAATCTGTTCGCAAAGGATTAAAAATATTCATTGCAATCAATTCATCATTTTTTAAATTGATTCCTTTTATTCCTCCTGCTTTAACACCCAAAACAGAAATTTCTTGTTCGCTGTATAAAGTTGCATAACCAGCTTGAGTTGTTAAAACAATTCCTTGCTGTCCATCGCTTAATCCTACTTGTAATAATGAATCATCTTTCTTAAGATTGATACATTTCATTGGTTTTGTAAAACGGGTTACATCAAACTCTTTAAGTTCAACACGTTTCATTTGACCAAAACGTGAAGCAAGAACAATATACAATGGATAATCAAATGATTTCACAAGGACAGAGCCAACTATTTTTTCTTCTGGAGAAACTTTGATAAGATAGCTAATATGTTTTCCAAGTTCTTTCCATTTAAATTCTTCTAATTTATGAAGTGGTATATACATATAATTCCCTTTATCAGTAAATACAAGTAATTTATCTAAAGTATTGGCAAAATGAAGATCAACTAAAACATCATCATCTTTTTTCCCAAACAAAGTATTTTCGCTTGCTTTATATGATCTTTGTGAAATACGTTTGATATATCCATCTTGCGTTATAGAAACATAAATATCTTCTGGCAAAATCATTGCTTCTTCATTGATTATAATTTCCTGAACTTCATCTTTAATTTCAGTAAGTCTTGGAGATGGATATTGTTTCTTGATGTTTTTTAATTCGTCAACAATAACTTTTCTTAAGACTTGGTCGCTATTTAAAATATCATTTAATGTTTGAATTAAAGACTCTAATTCTTCTTTTTCTTTTTCTAAAGATACAATATCTGTATTTGTCAAACGATATAACTGTAATGTAACAATAGCTTCAGATTGCTTCTCAGTAAAACCAAATTGTGTTTGAATATTTATTTTAGCATCTTGTTTATCTTTAGAATGACGAATAGTATGAACAACATCATCAAGAATTGAGACAGCCTTAATTAAACCATCAACAATATGTTTTCTTTCTTCAGCTTTATTCAAATCAAAGATAGAACGTTTAGTAATGACTTCAATTTGATGCTGAATATAGCCATCAAGAATAGCTTCAATTCCCATACATACAGGTCTTTTGTCTTTGATAGCTACCATATTATAATTATAATTTTTTTGTAAATCAGTATTTTTAAAGAAATAATTTAATGTATTTTGGACATCTACATCTTTCTTTAAATCAATAACAATACTTAATCCATTCCGATCAGATTCATCACGAACCTCAATAATTCCATCAACGCTCTTATTGAAACGAATTTCATCTAGTTTTCTTACCAATTCAGCCTTATTGACCTCATATGGTATTTCACTGACAATAATTTTATTCATGTTTTTTTCGTGAATGATTTCTGTTTTAGAACGAACAACAACTTTTCCACGCCCTTTTTCAAAAGCTGTACGAATTCCCTGTTTTCCTTCAACAATTGCTCCTGTCGGAAAATCTGGTCCCTTCATAAATTCCATTAATTTATCTAATGAACAATGGGGATGAGAAAGACGATAAATTGTAGCATCAATAACTTCTTCTAAATTATGTGGTGGAATGTCTGTTGCATAACCGGCCGAAATACCAGTTGCCCCATTGACCAATAAATTAGGATACTTTGCTGGAACAACAGTTGGTTCATATTCAGTATCATCAAAATTCAATGCCATCTGAACTGTTTCTTTATCTATATCTTTTAATAATTCTGCTGCAATAGCTGATAAACGCGCTTCAGTGTAACGCATCGCTGCAGCCGGGTCATTATCTATCGATCCATTGTTTCCTTGCATGTCTACTAATGGTATACGCATTTTCCATTCTTGTGATAGACGCACCATCGCATCATATACAGAAGTATCACCATGTGGATGATAATTTCCAATAACATTACCAACTGTTTTTGCAGATTTACGATATGGTTTGTTGTAAGTATTACCTTCCTTGTACATTGCATATAAAATTCTTCGCTGAACTGGTTTTAACCCGTCTCTGACATCGGGCAGTGCACGATCTTGAATAATGTACTTGGAATACTTGCCAAATCGATCTCCCATAATATCATCTAATGATTGTGTTATGATTTTTTCGCTCATGCATACCCTCCTTACTTCGTAATAAAGAATGAATCTTCTAATGAGAATTGAACATTATCCTCTATCCATTCACGTCTTGGTTCTACTTTATCTCCCATTAATACAGAGACTCTTCTTTCAACTAATGCAGCATCCTCAATAGATACTTGAATAAGTGTTCTGGTTTCAGGATTCATGGTTGTTTCCCATAATTGGTCAGCATTCATCTCCCCAAGACCTTTGTATCTTTGAACACCATAACCACGTCCTATTTTCTTTTTTGCATCTTCTAATTCATCATCATCCCAAGCATAAAGTGAATCTTCATGCTTGCCATTTTTCTTAGAAACTTTATATAAAGGTGGCATAGCAATATATACTCTTCCAGATTGAATTAATCCACGCATATATCGATAAAAGAATGTTAAAAGTAATACCTGAATGTGTGCACCATCAGTATCAGCATCGGTCATGATAATCACTTTTGCATAATTAGAATCATCAGCATTAAAGTCAGCACCAACTCCAGCTCCAACAGTATTGATAATAGTACTAATTTCCTCGTTTTTAAGAATATCAGCCATTGCAGCTTTTTCTGTATTGACAACCTTTCCACGTAATGGCAGTATCGCTTGGTATTTACGATCACGTCCTTGTTTTGCACTTCCGCCAGCCGAGTCTCCTTCGACAAGATATAATTCCTTTTTTTTCTTGTCTTTTGATTGAGCAGGAGCTAATTTCCCACTTAATATTTTTTCAACTTTATTGCCTTTCCCTTTTCTTGCCTCTTCACGAGCCTTTCTAGCAGCATTTCTCGCTTGAGCAGCTTTAATCATTTTATTAACCAATTGATTAGCAACATCTTTATTTTCTTCTAAAAAATAATTAATTTGTTCATAAACAACATTTTCGACAATGTTTCTCGCTTCTGGTGAGCCTAACTTTGATTTTGTCTGTCCTTCAAACTGCAATAATGATTCAGGAATTTTAACTGAAATGATGCCTGTCAATCCTTCGCGAACATCAGCGCCTTCTAGATTTTTGTCTTTTGTTTTTAGTAAACCGTATTTTCTAGCATATTCATTAAATACTTTTGTAAAACCTGATCTAAATCCTGTTTCATGAGTTCCCCCATCTCCAGTTCTTACAAGGTTTACAAAAGAAATTAAATTTTCTTGATAACCTTCTGTAAACTGAAATGCAATTTCAACTTCAATTGGATTTGATTCATCATCAAAAGAAACTGTTTTGTGTAGCACTTTCTTTTCATAATTCAAATAATCAATAAAAGCCTCTAACCCATTCTCATATTGAAAAGTTTCATGTTTTCCTGTTCTTTCATCAATAACAATCATTTCAATGCCTTTTAATAAAAAAGCACTCTCTCTTAATCTCTCACAGATTGTTGAATAATTAAAATCGATTGTTGAAAAGATTTCCTTATTAGGCTTGAAATGAATTGTCGTCCCTGTACGGTTAGTTTTTCCAATAACTTTTAATGGAGAGATAATTTTAGCTCCATCTTCAAATTTTTGTTGATGAATTTTTCCATCACGATATACAGTCACTTCTAGCCATTCACTTAATGCATTCACAACAGAAGAGCCTACTCCATGAAGTCCCCCAGAAGTTTTATATCCACCATCTTCACTAAACTTACCACCAGCATGTAAAATCGTTAATATAACTTCAGTTGTTGGTTTTCCAGAAGCATGTAATCCAGTTGGCATCCCACGTCCTTCATCTTCAACTTTAATAGTGTTATCTGATCCAATTGTCACAGTTATTTTATTACCAAATCCCGCTAAGGATTCATCTATAGCATTATCGACAATTTCCCATACCAAATGGTGTAATCCACGATAATCAGTTGATCCTATATACATTCCAGGTCTTTTACGAACTGCTTCTAAACCCTCAAGAATTTGTATATTTGATTCATCATAATGATTTGATTTCATTTATGATATCCTCCTTCCATAACTAGTATATTATACCTTAAAATGATTGATTTTTCCAACTATTAATGTATAATAATTTTCAAGGATGTGAAATTATGGAGATTTTTGTATATATATTATTGATTTTAATGAGTTATTTGTATGGTTCAATTCCTTTTGCATTAGTTGTTGGAAAACTCTTTTATCATACTGATGTACGAGAAAGTGGCTCAGGTAATCTCGGTGGAACAAATGCTGGGAGAGTTCTTGGAAAAAAAGCAGGACTGACAGTTATATTGTTAGATGCTTCAAAATGCTGCATTTCCATTTTGGTAGCTAGAATTGTCACTCATTATATGGGCTTGAATACTGATATTATTTATCCTTGCGCATTAGCTTGTGTTATTGGACATTGTTATCCAATCTTTGCTGGTTTTAGAGGTGGAAAGGCTGTATCGGTGGCAATAGGATATGCACTTGTCACAAATGTTTATGCATTTGTTATTGCTTTAGTTATTTTCTTTATCACCTTAAAATTAACAAAATACGTTTCTTTAGCTTCTATTTTAGGATCTGCAACAATTGTTGTTATAGCTCCGTTTATTGGTTATAGTACAGTAGGTATCATTACTAATGCGTGTATTGTTGGATTATTGGTTTATAAACATAAAGCAAACATTAAAAGAATAAAAGCTGGAACAGAAAATAAAATTACATGGATGTAAAAAAGCCTTAATAAGGCTTTTTATTTTGCAAACGATGTATTCATAACATGTGGTAAATAATCGTGCTGATTATAAAATTCTAAATCATATTTACCATTTTCCAAATTAACCAGTGTCAAGGAACACCCTTCAACAACCTTTTGATTAATTTTGATGTAATCCTTTTTTTTCATACCTAACATGGTTGCTAATAAAACAATAAAAAACATGCCATGAGTAACAATCATAACTGTACTATTCTGAGAATGATTTTTTTCTAAATCGATTAAAAATGAACGTGCTCGTTCGATAACATCATCATAACTTTCGCCATGTGGAATAAAAGTGAATTTTTCAGGATGATGCCAAAGATTATGGTATAATTCATAGTCAGACTTTAATATATCCGAAATTTTTCTACCTTCAAAATCACCGAAGTTCATTTCCATAAGTCTATCATCTAAAATGATTTTCTTGTGATCAAATAACAGTCTAGCTGTAGTATAAGCTCTTGGAATAGGACTTGAATAAATACAATCAAAAGGAATGGTTTGTATATAATCTTTTAATGCTTTAGCATTTTCTTCTCCTTCTTGTGTTAAAGGAGAATCACATCTTCCTTGCAATCTTTTTTCTTGATTCCATGCTGTTTTAGAATGTCGTGTTAAATATATTTTCATAGTTATAGTAAAAAATAAGGGGTTAACCCTTATTTGTATTGATCATTGATACTTTTCATTATTCTCTTGATTTGAGTCTCGTTTGGTTTACGTCCCATTTCCATAAACATAGCACGAATCATTTTTTCATTGATTGGTGGGTTCTTCTTTAAGTTTTTCTTGAAAACATAACGTGATGCGAAGAATCCTATAACAAGACCAACAGCAAGTCCTAAAAATCCATATAACATTTTCAATTCCTCCATTTCAATTACTTACTCATTATAGCACAAAACATTTTGATTTGTAAAATCAATTATGTCTTTATCATATAAAAGTTTTTAGAAAAAGCCTTAATCATATCAAAAACAACATGTTTTTCATCACTTTCTGTCACTTCTATGTCATATTCATTCATAACAATTGATATTTTTTCCTCAGTAATAGGATTTAATAACTGATGAATTCCATGATAATATGTATAATCTTCTCGTTTTTGAATAATTTGAAGTAATTTTTCTTTCCCTAAACTCATAGGACTAAATAACAATTCTATTTGATTTGTTTCAAAAACATCATTTTGTTGAGAGTATAGTAAAGGAATGAGTTCAGGATAAGTATTGACCATTTCACTCATCTTTTCTTTCAAACATATAATTCTATATTGATCCATTATTCATCACCCTTTTTCAATATATCATAAATAAAATGAAAAAAATGTCAAAATCAAAGGTCTTAGAAAATTTCTAAGACCTTGTTGTTTTTATTTGAATTTCTTTTGTTTGTGATATGTTGTATGAAGAAGTTCGTGAGCAACATGAGAATTTGGATGTTCTAAAAATTCATCATACAATTTTTGAATTTGTGTATTTTTATGAGACTTTCTTGCTGGCATAGCACGGTCTTCATCATACAATGCTTTTGCACGAGCTCCTTTAAAATCAAAGCCACTATTCCTGATTAAAGCATTTACATATGACTGCCCGCCACCATTAATACATCCTCCAGGACAACCCATAATTTCAATAAAATGATATTTAGATGTTCCTGCTTTGATTTCTTCTAACAATGGCTTTGCAATTGTCATGCTGTGTGCTACTGCAACATTAACCTTTAAATCACCAACTTGTAAAGTGGCTTCTTTTAGTCCTCGTTGTCCTCGCACAGAATGATATTCGATATTATCTAAATCTTGATTCGTTAAAACATCAACAACTGTACGTAATGCAGCTTCCATAACTCCACCACTTGCTCCAAAAATAACACCAGCACCAGTATATTCACCAAACATATCTTGATCAAATTCTTCATCTTTTAAATCAACAAAATTGACACCAAACATTTTTATCAATTTTCCAAGTTCTCTTGTTGTTAAAACCGCATCAACATCTTTCATTTCGTCTTTTATCATTTGTGAACGTTCTTTTTCACCCTTTTTAGCTACACACGGCATAATAGAAACAACATAAATGTTTTTTGGATCTAATTGATGTTGTTTAGCATAGTAAGATTTAATCATTGCTCCTAACATCATGTGTGGTGACTTACATGATGATAAATAATCTAATAAATCCGGATATTCTTTCTCACAATAATTAATCCACCCTGGTGAGCATGATGTAATCATTGGGAGAACACCACCATTTTGAAGACGGTTAATGAATTCGTATCCTTCTTCCATAATTGTTAAATCTGCACCAAAGTTTGTATCATAAACTTTATCAAAACCAAGAAGTTTTAAAGCTGCAACCATCTTGCCAGTTACTCTTGTTCCTATTGGCATACCAAACTCTTCACCGAGACTAGCACGGACAGCAGGTGCAGTTTGAACGACAACATGTTTTGTCGGGTTATTTAATGCTTCAATAACATCATGAATTTCTTCTTTCTCTTGTAATGCCCCTACTGGACAAACATTAATGCATTGTCCACATTGCATACAATTGACATCATTTAAACTCCGATCAAAAACAGGACCAACTTTTGTTTTAAATCCACGCTCCATAAATCCTAAAATCCCAAGTCCCTGATGTTTTTTACATGCTGCAATACAGCGTCCACAAAGTATACATTTAGCAGTATTTCTCACAACACCAGGGGAAACTTCATCAAATGTTGGTGTCGTTTTTGCACCTTGAAAAGCATCTTCTCGAACACCTAATTCTTGACATAATCTTTGAAGTTCACAATTTGTATTGCGAATACAAGATAAACAGTCTTTTGAATGATTAGAAACAATCAATTCAACAACACGTCTTCTTGCGTCCAATGCACGCATAGAATTTGTTTTAACAACCATTCCTTCTCTAACAGGATAAACACAAGCAGCACAAAGATTTCTGACTCCTTCAACTTCTACCTGGCAGACACGACACGCTCCCGTTCCTGTATAATCCTTTAAATAACACAAAGTAGGGATGTGAATACCATTTTCTCTTGCAACTTCTAAAATCGTTTTGCCTTCATAAGCTTCAACTTGGCGATTATTAATCGTTAATTTTATTTTTCCCATTCTCTTCACCTACTTTCTCACAATAACATCGAAGTGACATGCTGTCATACAGTTACCACACTTGATACATTTGTTTTGATCAATGCGATAAGGGACCTTACCGAGTTCACCATCAATAGCATTTGCTGGACATTGTCTAGCACAAAGACCACATTTACGACACTTGTCCTCATCAATCTCATAAGATAATAAGGCTTTACAAACACCAGCTGGACATTTCTTATCAATAATATGCGCGATGTATTCATCTCTAAATTGTAAAATTGTTGATAACACAGGATTTGGTGCTGATTGGCCAAGACCGCAAAGTGCTGTATCCTTAATTGTTGTAGCAAGGACTTCTAGTTCGTCTAATGTCTCCATTGTCCCACGACCCTCACAGATATCCTCAAGCAATTCTAACATACGTTTTGTTCCAATACGACATGGTGAGCACTTTCCACAAGACTCATCAACGATGAAATCCATATAGAATCTTGCAACATCGACCATACAATTATCTTCATCTAAAACAATCATACCGCCTGATCCCATCATAGAGCCTAATTTCACCAATTCATCAAATCCAATTGGTGTATCCAATTGAGATTCAGTTAAACACCCACCAGATGGTCCGCCAGTTTGCACTGCCTTAAAACTCTTCCTATTTGGACACCCTCCACCAATTTCATAAATAACTTCGCGAAGTGTTGTTCCCATTGGAACTTCTACAAGTCCAGTGTTAACTATTTTTCCACCTAAAGCAAAAACTTTTGTTCCAGCAGATGTTTCAGTTCCAATAGAGCGGAACCACTTTGCACCATGAGTAATAATTTGTGCAATATTTGCATATGTTTCAACATTATTAATGATTGTAGGCTTCCCCCAAACACCTTTATGAGCAGGGAATGGAGGTTTTGGAGAAGGCATTCCCCTTTCTCCTTCGATTGACTGAATTAAAGCCGTTTCTTCACCACAAACAAATGCTCCGGCTCCTAAACGAATTTCTAAATCAAAATGAAATCCACTACCAAATATATCATTACCTAACAATCCCAAATCTTTGGCTTCTTGAATAGCATGTTTTAAACGTTCTACAGCGATTGGATATTCAGCACGAATATAAATATAACCATGATGAGCACCAATTGCATATCCAGCAATTTCCATAGCTTCAATAACACTATGAGGGTTCCCTTCCAAAATAGAACGATCCATAAAGGCCCCAGGGTCTCCTTCATCGGCATTACAAATAACATACTTTTCATCACCAGGCTCATTTAAAGCAAATTGCCATTTTAGACCTGTTGGGAAGCCACCGCCTCCACGACCTCTTAATCCACTTTCTTTGATTTCATCAACAACTTCCTGAGGCTGCATTTCAGTTAGAACTTTACCTAATGCAAAATATCCATCCTTGGCAATATATTCGTGAATATTTTCAGGGTCAATCACACCACAGTTATGCAAAGCAATTCTTTTTTGTTTTTCGTAAAACTTTGTTTTGTTAATATCATGAACCTCGTTTGTTTCCTTATCAGATTCATTAAGCATTAAGCGATGAACTGGACGTCCTTTATAAAAGTGTTCCATAACAATTTCTTTAACATCTTCAACTTTTACTGACTTATATATGATATTATCAGGGTAAATTGAGACATTTGGTCCAACACCACAAAGACCTAAACACCCAGTGCGCAAAACACTTACTTCATTCTCTAATCCCATAGATTTAATTTCAGCTCTAAAAGCATCAATCAAAGCGCCAGAGTTACCAATGCTACATCCAGTACCAGCACATACTAAGACTTGTATTCTTTCCATGTCATCCCCTCCTATCTCTTATATTTACCCACAGTGTATTCATCAATGACCTCATCATTTATTAAATGACGAGTTACAATTTCACTAGCTTTTTTTGCATCAACTAATACATATGTTGTTTTATGATCATCTTTATCAAAGACTTCAACAATTGGCTCTAATGTACACATTCCAATACACCCTGTTTGTAGGACAGTCACTGGAAGCTTGGCTTTTGCGACTTCTTCAACGATTGTATTCAATACTGGTCTTGCTCCAGCAGCAATTCCACAGGTTGCCATCCCCACAACAACACGATATTTTTGGTCATCATCTAAACGCATTGTCATTTTATTTTGTGCTGCATCTCTAATTTTCTTTAAATCTTCTAATGATTTCATGACGCTAATCCCTCCTTTATATAATCCTTTAACCATAAAAGAACTTCAGGTTCAGTAATTTTAACATCACCCAATATATCCTTCATATCTTTTGTTTTCATTATAAAATCATTATTATCAGTTTTATATTCGAATTCATAATCAATATTTTCATTAGCCTGAATTAAGGTCACCATTGTTTCTACAATATTTCCCATAACTGGCGTATCTATATTATTTTTTATAAACCTGGCTTCCACATTTGTTCCTTTATTTATCTGTGAATTGACTTTTAAATATCCACCAGTTAATTCAGCATTTTGTTTAAAAAGTGGAATTCCTAAACCGACTTTTCTAGTTGTTCTTGTTGTATAAAATGGATCAATCACTTTTTCTACAGTTTCTTTATCCATACCATGACCATTATCTTGAATAGAAATATCAATAATATTATTTTCTACACTATCAACAATTCGGATGTAAATCATAGATGCATGAGCACGAATAGAATTATAAGCAATATCTAAAATATTAAGTGCTAATTCATCCATATCGTTTCCTCCACATCTCGTAAAAATTTTGTTTGTCCATATTATGAATAGGTTCACTTATCATATCTAATCGATGAGCATCACTATTTATAAACCAAAGCATCTTTTTTAAATATGGGTATTGATGTAATAAATACTCTTGATGTTTTATTTCAGTGACTTCTATACCATCAATATCTAAATCCTTATCAATTTTCATAAAAACATTCATTATTGAAAATCGTTCGCTCATTGCATGAGCCAAAACAGCGACACCACCTAATTGATGAATCCATCTGATAACTTCTCTTATTGACAAGTCTAATGATTTTATAAGCAACCTCTTTTCTTCATTTATTATTTTATCATTCTCATCAAGAATATACTGATGACCAAAATAATATTCATCATTTGGTTCTTCTATTAAATAATCATCAAGAAATGTCTGGATTGAATCTAAACATGTTTCTCCTAAAAAATATGCTAAAATATGAACTTCTTCTCTACTCTGTATTTCAACACCATAAACAAACTCAACTTTATCTTTTGCAACTTCTTTAAGATGATATAGTTGTTTTACTGAATTATGATCAGTAATTGCTATGATATCAAGACCTTTAATATAAGCCATATTGACAATGTTATTCAAAGTCATATCATCATCACTACATGGTGATAAAGCAGAATGAATATGCAAATCATAAAACATTTTTATATACCTAAAGAAACCATTTTTTTTGCTAAAGAGTAAGCACTTTGTTGGCTACTCATAAGTGGCAAATTAAGTTCATCTGCTTTCTTCATGACATCTTCATTTGGTATGACTCCTTCAGGAAAGATAATCCCTGAAATATCAAGCATTTCAGCGATAGCAACTGTATTCATATGAGCTTGAACAGTTAACCATAATGAATTTTCATTGGCTTTAGCCATTACCATGCTGAGTAAATCACCAATATACACACCCTCAACTTCTTTTTCAAGTGTTGCTGTATTTAAAAGTTTTATATCTAACTCATTTATGCAATCTTTAATTTTCATTCTCTATCACCTTTTCTTTTGACTCTACACGCTTGGATATCAACATCTCCCTTCGCAACACTTTGTGCTAAACTTCGGCAGTTTGCAAATCCACAAGCGCCACAATCATATTGCGGTAATGTATCAAGTATTTCATTAACGCGTGCAAACCATGCCATACGCTCTTTCATTGACTTTATTTCCTGGCGATTGAGTTCCCTTTGAATAAGATATTCATTTTCTTCTAAGGCGATATTTTCAGCGGTATAATGTTCCATCATACTCTCGATGTTATAACATCCTTCAAAAGGATTTGACCATAAATAATAGCCCCCTATACATCCTTGATAACAAGCATACATAGCCACCAAATCAACATGTTGAATACGATCAAATTCCACCAAATCCAACAAACTTTTTGACTGATTCAATCCTTCCACACGCACAACAGATAAACTTCTATTTCCAAATAAGTCCTCAACATTACTTTTCACACCATATTTATTCATTTGGATTGGATATTTAATATCACTTTTTAATTTGTTCATTTTTGGAAAAACATGAGATATAGTCATTGCATAATCAATAGCAGATTTCTCATTTCCAAAAGGTTCTTTTGCTAAAATCATTTTTCCAACACATTCACATAAGGAATAAATACCAACATCCTTATCTTGATGTTTTTTTCTTATTCTTCTTGCAGCAATTTCTACTGGATAATCATATGGAAGTATCCTTTCATATAATGTTGGATAATTTTTCTCAATCAATTGATTAATTGTTGGGCAAAAAGAAGTTAACCATATGCCTTCTCTTTTGTTGCTTTCATCAATTGCCTTTTTATATAAAAAGCCTTCAATATCACTATACTGTTCAACCGCATCAAATCCAAGTTTTAAAATAGCTTCGCACATTCTTTGGAAGTCCTCATATGATTTCATGTCAGATAATATACTTGTTGGAATTAACACCACATTATAATCATGTTGATGCATTGTCTCATTCATATGCACGCCATGAACTTTTAAAACTCGAGCTGGACATTCCTTAATACATACATCACAATGAATACACTTTTCTTCATCAATTTGGACTTCATGATTCACAATAGAAATTGCATCAGCGGGACATGACTTTAAACATTTGATACAATGTTCACATTTTGTACCAAGCCAACTCACAACCGGTTTCATACAAACCTCATTTTCAAGTGCGTTCCTTCACTTGAAGATTCGATATGAAATTCACTTGCACAATTTTTCATATTATCAAGTCCCATTCCAGCTCCAAATCCAAATTCACGGGCTTTTGATGAAGCAGTTGAGAATCCAGGAGTCATAGCTAATTCAATATTAGGAATACCTGGACCAATATCATCAAATGATAAACAGACACCACCATTATCGTCAATTTCAAAAGTAATCGTTCCACCATTCGAATGAATCACTAGGTTAATTTCTGCTTCATAACATGCAATAGAAATACGTTTTAATACTTTTGGATCCAATCCAAGTGTCTTTAAAGTCATTTTAATATCACGTGAGGCTTGTCCAGCATCTTCATAGTTATCCTTATCAACTTGATATACTTTTTTCATTTTCCCAAACCTTTTTCATAGAGACGACCACAAGTTTCATACATTGTATAATCGGTCACAAAGACACTCACATCGCTCATTTTAGCCCCTTGAATCATATGTTCATCTATTGTTTTCCCTCTCACAATCAATATAGCAGCTAAATCCAGTGTATTTGCAGTATGGAATATTTGCATATTTGCAAGTCCTGTAATCAAGAGTTCACTTTCGTCAGCATCACGTAAATGACATAAGGCATCTGACATAAGATCAGTCCCAAAAGCATTTTTAAAATCAATGTCATAAACATGTGAATCATTTACATAAATTTCTTTCCCGCTCACAATATCTAAGATTTCTTTCATCTTCATGCAGGAGTTTCCTCCTTTTTATAGTCCAAAACAAGCATTTTTAAGTCTTCAAGCTGTTTTGTGCATCCGAAGACAGTCCCATCAACACTAACAACAGGAGCTAAACCACAAGCTCCTACACAACGTGTTGCATCAATAGAAAATACACCGTCCTGACTTGTTCCATTAACTGGAGCCCCTGTCATCTCAACTAGCAAATCAAGAATTGTTTGTGACCCATTTACATAACAAGCAGTTCCCAAACAAACACTAATGACATGTTTACCTTTAGGCTCAGTTGTAAACTGTGAATAAAAAGTCACTACACCATAAATCTTTGCAATAGGTTCCTCTAATGCTTCACTGATTTTTTCCATAGCTTCAAAAGGTATATAACCTAATTCATTTTGAATCTCATGAAGCATTAATTTGATGGGCCCTTTTTCGTCTTTGTGTCTATAAATGACATCATCTATAAAATCCAAAGACTTCTGATTCAATTTTTTCATACTCTCACCTCGTTTTTTTATTATCCTAAATTTATTATAGCATAGAAACCTAAAACTATGAAACCGTTTTCTTTCTAATAAAAAAAGAAAAACTGTTAATTTTCATTAACAGTTCATTATATTGATATAGCTAAGAAGGTATTCACAACATTTTCTACTGTAAAACCATAATTTTTAATAACAAGGTCGGCTGGAGCGCTCGCACCGAATTGATTTACAGATAGCATTTGTCCATCTAACCCAATATATTTATGCCACCCAAAATCAGTGCCCATTTCAATCGCAAGACGTTTTCTCATAGAACGAGGTAAAACCAATTCTTTATATTCATTTGATTGCTTATCAAATAACTCCATTGAAGGCATTGAGACAACGCGAACATCATGCCCTTGCTTAAACAACTCTGCTTGTGCTTGGAAAGCCAACTCTACCTCGCTACCAGTTGCAATAAGTATTCCATCCAATTGATTTTTTTCTTTTGAAGCTATATATGCTCCATGACAAACATCATCATATGTTGCATGAGTCAAATTTGTAACATTTTGTCTTGTGAGAATGAGTGCTGTTGGACAATCATTTGTTTCCATTGCTTTCTTCCATGCTGCACACATTTCATATGCATCAGCTGGTCTAATAACCTGCATATTAATCATTGAACGCATCATTGCCAATTGTTCAACAGGTTGATGAGTAGGTCCATCTTCACCTACAGCAATAGAATCATGTGATAATGGTAGAACTAATGGTAATTTCATTAAACATGCCATTCTTAAAGCCGCTTTAAAATAATCACTAAAAACGAGAAAACCACCAGAGGCAACTTTAACACCTTTATGAAGATTCATCCCATTCATTATAGCAACCATTGCAAATTCTCTAATTCCAAAGAATAAATTTCTGCCACTATAATTTTCACAACTAAAACGTCCACCATCTTTAATTGTTGTTTTTGTAGATGAAGCTAAATCAGCAGTTCCAGATAAGAATGTTGGATTCTGTTTAGCAATCTCATTAATGATTTTTTCACTTGTATTACGAGTAGCTTCACTTATCCCCTCAGGATAACTATTTATAAACTCTTCATAATCAAAAGTATACTTACCTTTAACATCATCAGATAATTCTTTATAAAGTTCAGGATAAGCTTTCTTATATTCACGCATCATTTTCTTCCATTTGTTAAATGTACGTTTTCCTCTTGCATATACATTCTTTTGGAAATCATCATAAACTTCTTCAGGAACATAAAAGTCAGGATGGTCAAACCCATAAGAGAGCTTAGCAGCTTTTCCATCTTCCGCTCCTAAAGGCGCACCATGAACCTTATTTGTCCCTTGATTTTTAGAACCAAATCCTATAACAGTATTCATAATAATCAATGTTGGTTTGTATTTTTCCTTTTTAGCTTTTTTAATAGCTTTTAATATTGCAGAAACATCATTTCCATCACTTACATATACAACTTGCCAATTCATTGCTTCAAATCTTTTCTTCACATCTTCACTAAATGAATAATCTAAAGGTCCATCTAATGTGACACGGTTAGAATCATACAAAACAATCAGTTTCCCTAATGATAAATGTCCTGCCAAAGATGCTGCTTCATAAGTCACACCTTCCTGCATATCACCATCACCACATAAAGCATATGAATAATGATCGACAACTTCAAATTCTTCTTTGTTGTAGCGGTCAGCTAAAAAGCGTTCTGCCATTGCCATACCAACTGCTGTTGGAACTCCTTGTCCTAAAGGACCACTTGATGCATCTACACCATCAGTTATTTCAATTTCTGGATGTCCAGGTGTACGGCTTTCCCATTGTCTAAATTGTTTTAAATCATCCATTGTTAAATCATAACCTGATAAATGCAGTAAACTGTATAATAACGAAGATGCATGTCCACTTGCAAGGACAAAACGATCTCTATTAAACCAATCAGATTCTTTTGGAAAAACTTTTAATTCCTTTGTAAATAAAGTATATAAAGCAGGGGCAGACCCCAATACCATTCCAGGATGACCTGAGTTTGCTTTATTAATCATGTCAATTCCTAAAGATCTAATTGTAGCTATTGATAATTCCGATTGATTCATTTCTCCATTTTCCTCCTCAAAACACATTCATCGTTATTATACACAAAAAACATCTATTAGCAAACACCTATTTGCCATATTTCATCAATTTAATTCATTTTTTTCGCATTTTTTAATTTTTGTGGTGTAACATCATGACCTTCTGAGTCAACAACTTTGATACTTTTGAGTTGTTGCTGAAAACCACTTCTAAAAATTCTTAGGTATTCCTGCCTTAATTCATGCTGTCTTGCCTTTTCTTCTTCAGTCAAACCTACTGTTTTGCTTTTATGAGCAAGTTCATTAATTTCATTTATCATTTCATCACTTATCTTAGCCATATTTTCCTCCATAATAAAAACCTAAGAGTTTTAGATATTATCCCTGGTTAATACAGGTGGGTATCTTGTGTTCGACTTTAGGATTCCTATTCAAGATAGGCTTTCAACACCATCGACCAACAATCAGATTCCCTTATCTATCGTGTAGGAAATACATATTCTCTTAGGTCAAACTTATTATAGCATAAAAACCTATTCTGTAAACCTACGAAAAGGGTTTTTATTTTTAAAGTTTTTTCCATATCATTTTGTTCGCGTTTCCTACAATATACTTGGTTTTTCTATCTCTTTATTTTTTTCTCATTGTAAGGACATTTTTTGAACACCCTTCTCTTTTACAGATTTGTATTTCTAAAAACAGAAAAACAAATTTGTAAAAACTATAACAAAAATTTCATTAATAATTGTTATAGTTTTGTAATTTATTTAGCTTTAACCATACATGTACTTGTTAAATCAATATCAAAAAGTGCTTTTAAATTTTCAATATCTTCTTTTTTAAGAGTTGCCACACAATCTATTAAATCAAAAATCATAATTCCTTCAAAATAATATCTACTAAACAAATTAGCAATGCCCTCTGGACTATTGAATACGCCAATTAAAACACCAATATTTTTCTTTTGAACACGCTGAAATTCAACATCATCAATAGCATAATCTTTTATTGAATGAATCAAATCTAAAATCTTATCTCTTAATTTTTCTGGTTCCATAGTGTCTCCACCAATTTGCAAGAAAGAATAATCTCTTTCTTGGGTAAAATTAGCACTAAAACTATCATTAATAATTCCTAAACGTGTCCACTCTTCAAATAAAGGTGAACTTTTAGAGAATAGAAGATCTAATAAAATGTTCATGCCTAATTCTCTTTTTAATTTTTCTTTAGGCTCACTTAAAATATCATTAATTTTCATGGAAACAATAACTTTAGGCATAATGACATCCATATGCAAAATATCTTCTTTTTTATCAATTCCTTGAGGTTCTTTGGTAATTTCTCTTTGAATTTGTTTTTCTTTATCAAAATGTTTTTTTGCTTGATTATTTCTAATCAATTGAATTGTATCTTCAACTTGGATATTCCCTACAACAAATAACATCATATTACTAGGGTGATAAAATGTTTGATAACATTTTTCTAAAATATCTTTATCTATTTCATTAACTGTTTCTACTGTTCCAGCAATATCAATTTTGACTGGATGTTTTTGATAAAGGTTTTGAATACTTCCAAAATAACAACGCCAATCTGGATCATCATCATACATACCAATTTCCTGATTAATAATCCCTTTTTCTTTTTCAACTGTTTGATCAGTTAAATAAATATCTTGAACAAAATCTAGCAATAATTCAACACATTCATTCTCATGGCTTGTTGTATTAAATAGATAAGCAGTTCTTGAAGATGAAGTAAAAGCATTTGTACTCGCTCCAAGTTGTGCGAATTTCTCACTTGCATCACCATCTTGCATCTCAAACATTTTGTGTTCTAAGAAATGAGCAATCCCATCAGGAACAGTTATCATTTCATTTTCTCCTAATGGCACAAATGTTGTATCTACAGAACCGAAATGTGTTGAAAATAAACCATAAGTCTTCGAGAATCCTTTTTTAGGTAATAAATAGACTTTTAATCCATTAGCCATCTCTTCATAATATAAAGTTTCTTGTAATGTCTGATAATTAATTGTTTCCATGAAAATCCTTTCCTGTAAGGAAGAATATTGTATCTAACTGTACTTTCTTAGCTACATTAATAATATCTTCTTTGCTTACATTTAATAATTTTTGAATATATTCATCATTCGTTTCTTGTTTGTGAGTGATGTCTCTATTATAAGCTAAAGCAATCATACTCCCTGCTTCATCATTTGTTTTCCTTAAAGCATTTTGAAGCATGATTTTGGCAATTTGAATATCATTATCACTTAAATTTCCATTTTGAATATCTTCTAATTGTTCTTTAATAAGACTCATTGTTTTTTGATAATCTTTTGCTTCAATTCCAGCGTTTACAATCATTATTCCATTAAAAGCATCATAACTTGATGAAACATAATAACATAAACTATTCTCTTCTCTGACAACCTTAAATAAACGTGATTGAGAAAAACCGCCAAATAAAGCATTAAAAACAGTGAATGCATAATGATGATTTGATGTGAAATCACAGCCAATACGATAACCCATATTGAGCTTAGATTGTGTTAAGTCCTGTTCCTCTATAATCTCTAAAACATCTTGACGCTGACTATCAAAACTATACGCTGAAGGATAATCTTTATTGTTTTCAGGGAATTGAAGATGCTGATTCAATATATCTATAATTGATTCATCTATATCTCCCACAACATAAAGATGCTTTTCATCGTTTTGAATAGTCTCTAAAAAATATTTGTAAAGGTCATGTGATGATATTGTATCTATTTCATCTTCATATCCAGTACTTGGAATCCCTAATGTATGATTTTTCCCCATATACTCAAATAACTTATCTAATGAATAAGAAAACTTATCATCTTTATTAACTTGTAATCTTTCTTTCAACTCTTTTTTCTTCATTTTGACAATTTCTTCATCAAACTTCTGATCTTGAACAAGAGGATTAAAAAACAAATCACTTAATAACTGAATTTGGCGAACTAGCAAAGATTCATTAATAGGTAAATAAACATCATTCACAAAACTAGAATAAACATTTATTGTTTGTGATTTTCCTTTAGTAGCGATATTTGTAGATAATCTAGCCCCATAATTTTCATCAAGATACGATGCCAGTTCTTTTGTGGATGGATATTTTTTAGTAGCTGCAACGATAACAAATGTTAATAGAGTTCTTAATGTTGTTGTTTCTTTTGTCAATGGACTTTGCAAACGCAAAGACATTGTTATTGTTTTAAATTTCTTTGTAGGGATCAAATGTAATGTATATCCCTTCATTTGATAAACTGTTTCCATAAATTCTCCTTTTCTCGCATATTACTATTATACTCATTTTTTATGAAAATAAAATAAAAAAAGATCAAGACTTTCATCCTGACCTCCCTTTAACGTTTTCCTTTGTCAAATGGCTCACCTTCTGCACGTGGCGCAGCAGAATTTTTTGAAACAAAAGCAAGAACAATCAAAGTTGCTATATAAGGTATAATTTTATAAACAACTGCCGGAATTCCTAAACCTAATAAAAATGGAATAGCATTTGATGTGGCAGCTATGGTTTTCATAAACCCAAAGAATAAAGCTGCAAAAAAGATTTTAAACGGTTTCCATTGTCCAAAAATCAAAACAGCCAGAGCCAAGAATCCATATCCAGCGACAGTTGCATTAAAAATGGTACTTGTTGGAATAATTAAAACCAAACCACCTATACCAGCTAATAAACCTGAAATAAGAACGCCAGCATAACGCATTTTATATACGTTAATCCCAGCACTATCAGCTGCTTGAGGCAACTCTCCACAAGCACGTAGTCTCAAACCAAATTTTGTTTTATAAATAAGTACATATGATACCAAAAGAATAATAATTCCTAAAAAAGTTGTCACATATGTATTTTGAAAAAACATTGGTCCAATTACAGGAATACTGCCCAATAAAGGTATTGATTCAATCCTAAAAAGATTATCAAAAGAAATCTGTTGTGTTCCAAGGATTAATCTTCCAAAAAAGACACAAAAAGCTGGAGCAAATATATTCAAAGCAGTCCCACTAATTGTTTGGTCGGCTTTCATATGTATAGAAGCAAATGCATGGAGTAATGAGAATAACATGCCTGTCCCTCCAGCAATCAATAATGCAATAATAAGGTTAAGCTGTGGTGGCAATACATTACCAAATAAGTGTAAATATGAAACTCCAAACAATGCACCGATTAACATAATACCTTCTAATGCAATATTAATAACACCACTTCGTTCAGAAAATAATCCTGCTAAAGCAACAATAAGCAAAGGAATAGCAAAAGTCCATGTTTGCTGAATAACAAAATAAAATAAATCCATTATTCATCACCTTCCTTTGTTTCTATCATTTGTTTTTTATGAGTAGACTTCTTTTTAGCTAACCAAAGTTTTATCATTAATGATAAAGCAGAGCAATAGATGATAGCAGAAATAATAATATCAACAATTTCAGGAATAAAACCAAATTGCTGCATTAAGTTTCCACCAACAGTTAAATATGATATAAAAATTCCTGAGAAGAAAATCCCAATTGGATTAGATAGCCCTAATAGTGCAACTGGAATTCCATTGAATCCTTCAGGAGCAAGCACTTCAACAATACTAATAAATTTTCCTGATCCAGAAAGATATACTAATCCTCCACCTATTCCAGCTAAAGCGCCAGCAATTACCATTGCCAATACAATGTTTTTCTTTTCGTTAATACCAGCATATCTTGCCGCATCAGCATTAAAACCACATGCTTTCATTTCATAACCAAATTTTGTTTTATTGAGTATAATGTAAATAATAATAACCATTCCTAAAGCAATCAAAATACCAGCATTAAGTGTAGAGCCTCTAAATAATTGATCTAATCCCAAACGAGGAATTTCAGCTGAAGATGCGACTCCTAATGATTGCGATCTTAATTCATCAAAAACAGTTGCCTTTACTAGAAAATTAACGAGATACATTCCAATATAATTCATCATGATAGAACTGATAACTTCGTTAACATTTAAATATGCCTTCATAATTCCTGGAACTATTGCCCATAATCCACCAACAATAAATGCAGCCAGCAAAGCTACTATCCAATGAATTTCAGCAGGTAAAAAAGTCCAATGAACACCAACATAAACTGCAGCAAAGGCACCAGTAATGAACTGTCCAGGTGTCCCAATATTGAATAGACCTGTTTTAAAAGCAAAGCCTACAGAAAGACCAGTCATGATAATTGGAATAGCATAAAATAAAACACGTCCAATCCCCATCATTCCCATTTTCAACGGACCAAACAGCATGTTCAAAAATCCATCAAAAGCATTAGCAGGATTCGTAAAAAGAATAATAACTAACCCAAACAACAGCCCTATAGCAATAGCCATACAAGAAGATATAAAACTGCTGGCCCCCTCACTCTTTAACCATTTTTTCATTTTACACCCTCCTTCTTAGAACCAGCCATATATAAGCCTAATTCTTGAATAGTAGTTTTTTCTGGATTTAATTCAGCAACAATTTCACCTTCATAAATTACTAAAATACGATCAGCTAAATTCATGACTTCATCCAATTCAAGAGAAATCAAAAGAATTGCACGGCCTTTATCCCTTTCGGCTACAAGTTCAGAATGAATAAACTCAATAGCACCTACATCCAAACCACGTGTTGGTTGAACTGCAATTAAAAGCTTAGGATCATTATCTACTTCTCTTGCAATAATTGCCTTTTGCTGGTTACCACCAGACATACTACGTGCAATTGTTTTTGATCCCTGCCCACTTCGCACATCAAATTTTTGAATAAGATGATCTGAATATTCTGTCATTTTCTTATAATCTAAGAAACCATGATTATTAAATTCCTTTTTGAAATAACTCTTTAAAGCCATATTATATGATAGAGGATAATCTAATACCAAACCATAACGATGTCTATCTTCTGGAATATGTCCTAATCCAGCAACATTTCTAGTAAATATAGAAGTATGAGTTATATCCTGATTATCTAATAAAATTGTCCCTTCTTTGACTGGCATTAATCCAGATAAAGCATAAACCAATTCAGATTGTCCATTTCCATCAATACCAGCAATACAAACAATTTCCCCTTTACGAACTTCGAAATTTACATCATTAACCACATCTTTATGATCTTTTTTTCCAACACATAGATGTTGTACACTCAATACAACATCAGTTGGTTTAGCCATTTCTTTGTTTACATTAAAATTAACTTTACGTCCAACCATCATTTCTGACATTTCTTCTTTAGACGTTTCACCAACCTCAATTGTTCCAATGTATTTTCCTTTTCTAAGAACTGTACATCGATCAGCTACCTCTTTTATTTCATTTAATTTATGAGTAATAAATAAGATTGATTTTCCCTCCGCTGAAAGATTCTTCATAATGTTCATCAATTCTTTAATTTCTTGAGGCGTTAATACAGCAGTAGGTTCATCAAAAATAAGAATTTCATTATCTCTGTATAACATTTTTAAAATTTCAACACGTTGTTGCATTCCAACAGTAATTTCACTAATTATTTCATCACAATCAACATTTAAATGATACTTTTGACTCAAATCATTCACTTTTTTTCTAGCCGCATCTAATGTCAATAGTCCCTTTTTTGTATCTTCAGCACCTAAAATAATATTTTCTAACACTGTAAAATTATGTACTAGTTTAAAATGCTGATGAACCATTCCGATTCCTAGTTTGTTGGCATCATTTGGATCTTTAATAGTTACTTCTTGACCATTCATCTTAATGACACCTTTTTCAGCTTGATAAAGTCCGAAAAGCACACTCATTAAAGTTGATTTTCCAGCTCCATTTTCACCCAATAAAGCATGAATTTCGCCTTTTTTTAACTGAAGTGTTATATCATCATTAGCTATGATTCCTGGGAATTCTTTTGTAATATGACACATTTCAATTACATATTCCATTCAATCTCCTCCTTATCCAATATTATATCTTTTTTTTCAACAAATATAAATATATTTTTCATATTCAGGATAATTTCACAAAAAAAGAGAAGGCTCCTAAAACCCTCTCTCAATCACACAAAATTATTTCACAAGTGTAACTTTTACATTTGATACTTTAATATCAGTAACAGCTTTAGCACCTTCATTATTAATGATTTTAACTTCATCATTAACTAGTTTCTTATAAAGTGTATCATAATCAGCTTGTGTGAATTTTTTAAATCTAGAAGTTTTCATTGGTAAACCAACAGCTTCATCTTTTGCACTTAAAACAAGATCCTGTCCACCTTTGAATGAACCATCATCAATTGCTTTCAATTGAACTTGAACTGAATGAGCTAATTGTTTGTATGCAGAAGTTAAAACATATTCACCTTCACCATTTTGATCAACATCAACACCAATAACAAGTCCATTATTTTGTTGAGCAGCAGCGCTGATTGAAGCGAAGATTCCTCCACCACATGAGAAAATAATTTCTGTTCCAGATTTATACCAAGAAGCAGCCTCAGTTTGAATTGCAGGATCTGGGATAAAAGAATCTGTATATTTATATTGTAATTCAATATTAATACCTAATTCTTTTGCAGCATCATTTGCACCTTGAACATAACCATAACCAAAGTTAACAACTGCAGGCACCGCTTGACCACCCATAAAACCAAGTTTAGTATGTCCTTCTTTTACAGCAGCATAACCAGCCAAATAACCAGATTCTTGTTCAGCATATTTAATACTTACTGTATTATCAGCCGTTTTGAATTCTTTATATTGACCATCTTTGTTTGGAACCCCATCAATTAAAATAAATTTCACATCAGGATATGTAGTTTGTTTTTCATAAATAGATGCTTCAAATAAATAACCTGGAGTCACAACAACATTTGCCTTGTAGTCATTAACAGCTTGATCAATAGCTTCATTGTAAGCTTGAGTTGTTCCATCAGTAGGTTTAATGTACTCAGTCTTAGCACCTGTTTCTGTGCCATAAGCTTTAATTCCTTCCCAAGTCCCTTGGTTAAAAGATTTGTCCTCAATTGTACCTTTGTCAGTAATCATAACAATGGTATTTTTCTTAGAGTCATCTTTTTTGTCGCCATCATCATTACCACCGCATCCAACAAGAATCATTGATAATGCTAATAAAGACGCAAACATTTTTTTCATATTCAGTTTTCCTCCTTCAAAATTTCTACACATATTTTAACATTAAATTTACAAAAAGAAAAGAAAGATTATCTATTCAATAAAACATTTTTATAGATGCTCATTCTATTAATTGTTTTATTTCACTCAAATAAATTAAAAACACAACAAAAAAAGATTAAATGGGTATTGTTTGCAGTAAAGCTTGATTAAGAATATAAACTATCTGCTTGTAGTTTAGATATATTGAAGTATTATAGAAAAGAATTTTTATTTTCTTGAATGCATTCCATTTCTGTAAAACTATATCATTATATACATGATATTTTCTTATTATTTACAACAAACCTAAATCCGTTATATTTGCATGCAATACTAGCATATAAATAATCCTTTTCATTATAGAGTCTTGTTCTTTCTTTTTTACCTTCGAATGTTCATTTTGACATATTTAAACCCCTCCAGTTAATAATTCAACCAGAGGGGACAGTTCTTCTATCCACTTTTTAAGTGAAAGAGAATTATGTAAGTCTTTTTTCTATAAGTCTTCTTCGTGATACTGCCTTATAAAAACTTCTCTTGGCTTACTACCAAGCTGTGGTCCAATAACACCATCTTCTTCTAACTGATCGATGATACGTGCAGCTTTGTTATAGCCGATTCTAAATTTACGTTGCAATAATGATGTGCTGGCTTTTTGTGCCTGAATAACAAATTCACGACACATTTCATACTCTTCATCACCATCATCATAATCATCACCAGATGAAGAATTTGATGATGTTGCTTTGGCATTAACATATTTATCTTCATAAATAGCTTCCTGCTGCTGGGAAACATAATGAACAATATCAGAGACTTCATCATCAGACACAAAGCAACCTTGAACACGAATAGGTGATGAAGCTCCCATAGGGGAAAATAGCATATCTCCTTTTCCTAATAATTTCTCTGCTCCAGATGTATCTAAGATTGTTCTTGAATCAATACTTGAAGAAACTGCAAATGCAATACGTGAAGGAATATTTGCTTTGATAACACCTGTAATGATATCAGTAGATGGTCTTTGTGTCGCAACGATTAAGTGAATCCCAGCTGCTCTAGCCATTTGAGATATACGCATAATACAATCTTCAACATCTTTACTTGCAACCATCATCAAGTCAGCAACTTCATCTAAAATGATAACATGATATGATAGAATTTCTTTTTGTTCAGAATCACTTTTTCCATTATTATAATCTTTTACAAATTCATTATAGCTTTTAATATTTCTCGCATTGACACTTGCAAAGAGATCATAACGTCTCTCCATTTCTGAAACAACTTCTCTAAGTACTGCTGCTGCTTTCTTTGGATCAGTAACCACAGGCGCTAGCAGATGTGGAATACCATTATAGATAGAAAGTTCCACCTTCTTAGGATCAACCAAAATTAATTTCACTTCATCTGGTTTTGCTCGCATTAATATAGAAGAAATGATTGTGTTGACACAAACAGATTTTCCTGAACCAGTTGCCCCGGCTATTAATAAATGGGGCATTTTATCTAATTCAGCATAAATTGGCTTGCCAGAAATATCCTTTCCTAAAGCAACAACTAACTTGTTACTTTCCATTTTTTTATCAGTTGATACTGTTTTAAAAACATCTTTGAACGCAACCATTGATGCAGATTGATTTGGAACTTCAATTCCAACATATGGCTTTCCTGGAATTGGAGCTTCAATACGAATGTCAGCAGTTGCAAGTGCAAGTTTGATATCATCTTGTAATTGAAGTATTTTATTGACACGAGTCCCTGTTTCCAATTTTAATTCATATTTTGTAATTGTAGGGCCAATAAAGGCATTTTCAATTGTAGCATTAACGCCAAATTGTTTTAAAACAGTCGTTAAGCGTGCCGCGTTTTTGTTTGCTGAAGTTCTTTCTTTTGAAGCATTATTCGTAGATTTTGTAGATAACAAACTTAGTGGTGGCAGATGGTATTGAGATGAAGATTTGCGTGGTTTCACTTGAATTGTTTCTTCAGTAACTTCTTCTATTTCCGTTTTAACAGGTTCCATTTCTTTAATATCTATTTTCATATTTTCATCATTAAACTCAAATGCACTTGTAATTTCAGGGTCTAAAACAGGTTCCTTTGGTTCATCTTCAAATATTTCATCTGGAAACAAAGGGATTTCCTCACTTTTTGATAAGAAATCAAAGAAGTGAGATTTTTTCTTTAAAACAATAGTTTGAGGAACTGGTTCAGATGATTCTTCCTTTTGTTTCTTAACTGGTTTTTTCTTTTTCTTTTGTTTTGCTTGATATTGTACATAAAGTTTGCTAAATAACAGAGCACATCCAATTAATAAAACAACAATAGCTAAAATCAAAGTTCCTAAACTATCAAACAAAGCACTTAAAGACCCATAAAAGATATGTCCAAGCAATCCACCTTTATTAAAAGTTTTTCCCTGAATATACGTATTGATAACACCAATTCCTTTAACTTGCGGATCACCAGGAATTGTTGCGAGTGTTAAAGCACTCGCAAATATCAAATAAAACCCAAGTGCTTCAGGTCCTTTAAAACGTGGAATTTTTGCCTTATAAATAATATAACAACATAACAAACTAAGGATAGCATAAACAACACCATAAAGATTACCAACAAAAAAAGTAAACATTTGGTGAAGCCCCTGACCAATAAAGCCGAGCCTCAAAGCTGCAATAACAATGATAAATAATATTAAGAGTGTTATAATTCGTAAACGTAATGTTTCTTCTATAATTTGATTTTGAGATTTCTTTGTTCGTTTTGATTTAGCCATGCCCTCACCTACTTTCACTTTCCTCATTATAACAAAATATTCCAATATTGAAAAGAAAAAGCAAGATTTCTCTTGCTTATTTTTCGACAACAACACCTATAAAAACAGGCTTTTTACCAGTTTCTTTCACAATATACTTCATACATTGATCTTTCATCATTGCACGAACATCAGCAACTTCTAATTCAGGATTTTCTTTATATTTTGCTATTACATTTTCACAAATTTCAATAATATGCTTTATCACATATTCTGAATCTTTTAAATAAACAAAACCTCTTGTCTGACAATCAGTTTGAGCAATAATATCCTTTGTCTCTCTAGAAATTGTTAATCCTACAATGACCACACCATCATTAGCAAGTTGTATACGATCGTCTATAACTTTTTCGCCAACATCGCCAATACCAATTCCATCAATCATAATATCTTCAATTTCAAAAGTATCACGAGCACTTTCCAATTCACCATTTTTAAATGTAATACGTTCACCATTATCTAAAATAACAATATGATCATCTTTAATCCCCATATCCTTAGCAATGTGCATATTAGAAATAAAGTGTTGATACTCTCCTTTTATAGGAATGTAGTATTTAGGATTAAAAATCTGAATAATGACCTTGATATCTTCTTCAGAAGCATGCATAGAAAATAAATCTTTATTCTTTAATAAATGAATATGAGCATCTGTTTTATATAGACCATTATGTGCTTTATTTGCAATTTTTTCAGTTCCTGGTAATACTGGAGAAGCGACAATGAATGTATCTCCTTTTCTTAACTTTAATAAATCATCTCCACCATCAATAATATCACAAATATCATGATAGATTCTTCTTGGACTGCCACTTAATAAAATAACATAATTGCTATCATATTGAGGTTTCCCTATATTTTCTTTTTTACCTAACAATCGATTTGGAACATCAATAATAGGTTCTTTTGATTTTTGTCCTAAACGCAATAAACTATTTGTATTGTCATACTTATCTCTACCATAGAAAACAATTTGTCGTTTATATTTTTTTGTTAATTCAATAATTTCTTTTGTTCTAAAAACATTCTGAGCATAACTAGAAATAATAATCCTTTCATTACTATCTTCAAAAATATGATCAATTTTATTTGTTAACTTATGATTTGGAGATGTGTAGCCCTCATGTTTTGAACTTGATGATTCAACCAGCAGTGCCAGAACACCTTTTTTACCAATTTCCATCATTTTCTGAATATCACATCTAAACCCTTCTGGTGCTCCAAAATCAATAATAAATTCACCACTATAGACAATATATCCTTGATCTGTCCATAAAGCCACACCAACACTTCCAGGAATTGAATGTGTCACTGGAAAAAACTCAATTGGAACACCTGCTATATCAATTGAAGCATTTCGTTTAACACGTCTTAAATCCAAATTTAACCGAACACGATTATGACGCTGGAAACGTTCTACCATTTGTTCAATCAAATCTGCTGTCAGATTTGGAGCATAAACTGGCGCTTTTACAGTTTGTAATAAATATGGTAAAGCTGCCATAGCATCATCATGAGCATGAGTAATAATAATCGCCACAATCTGCTCTGCTCTTTCTTCTAAATATGTAAAACTAGGAATGATGACATCAACACCTAGTTTGTCCGAATCAGGAAAACGAAACCCTGAATCTATTATAAAAATCTTGTCATTGATTTCAAAGCAGTACATGCTTTTACCCATTTCTGCTTGTCCACCCATAGGTATAAACCTAACGATATCTTTTTTCATCTTTTCACCCTTTCATTCTGCTTTCTATGATCATTTCTATATACATTATACATGCGTTTATGATTTGTGTATAGGTTTTTTCAAAAGTATCAATATCATATCACATTCTGATTTAAGCTTCAAATCATTTTCTTATATTTTTCAATGAGTGGTGTGAGTTTGACTTCTGAATCTTCTTCAATTGGTGTTAAAGGACAGCGTAATATATTCTGAATATACCCAAGTTGGCTTAATATATACTTAATTGGTGCAGGAGATGGTTCAATAAAAACATATTCACTGATTAATTTTAAATATCGATCATCAAAGATATTCTCATTCCTGCATATTTCTTCTATCAATGGATAATCCAAATGACTGGAAACTGAAATAATCCCATCAGCTCTTTGCTTCAATCCTTCTAATAACAAATGATCATCACCAATATAAACCTTAAATTGTGGCAAGGCATCTTTAAGCATGTGAATCTCATCCAGTGGTCCACATTGTTTCATACCAATAATATTTTTATGTTTATTAGCCAGACGAATAACTGTTGATACATCAATAGCAACTCCACAACGACTTGGAATATTATAAATCATAATCTTCTTATCAGTTGATGATGCAATTAAATCAAAATGTTTAAAAATACCACTTTGACTCGGTTTAATATAATATGGAACAATAACGAGATATGCATAGATGCGTGGATTGTCCTTATACATATTGATATGTCTAATAACTTGTGACGTACTATTTGAACTAATCCCCACAATCACTCTAATTTGTGGATATTTCTCTAAAATATTCTCAACCAACAATCTTCTTTCATCTAATTTAAGTGTCGATGTTTCACCTGTTGTTCCACATAACAAAAATGATTTGTTGCCTTCTTCGATAAGTTTATCCATAATACGGTATAACCCAGCATAATCAATTGATTGGTCTTGATTAAAGGGTGTGATTAAAGCAGTAAATATTTCTTTCATTTTATACCTCCTTATAACCTAATAGAAATGGTTGATACTGTTCATGTTTTAATGCACATTTTAATGTTTTTGAAACCTTTTTATGACATGCAATCATACTGTTAGGTTTCTTTTTATATTGATCCTGATACATTGGAACAAAATAGAAATTCTTTTTATTCATTAATGAGAAAAGATTCTTACCACTGTTTGAAAGAATATCATTTGAAAAGACACCTAAGACAATTGGAACATTGTTTCTCAAAGAAGACTTCACTAACATTGTTACACCATTATCATTGATACCACAATCTAACTTAGCCATTGTTGATGCATCACATGGATAGACCAGAACAGCATCTAATTTTTTTGATGGTCCATAAACTTCTGCTTCTTGTATTGTCGTATGCAGTTCTTTTTTTACAACTTCTTTAATTTTCTCTTTCAAATCATGACTTGAGTAGAACCTCGTATCCATTGTATTCACATGAGGCGTTAAAAAGACCTCTATTTCATAATCTTTCACTAATTCCTTCATCACTATCAACATATCATCCATACTACAAAATGAACCTGTAATACAAAATCCTAATTTAAGCATTCTCTAACTCCCTTTCTATTTCATCAGCAACCATCTTTCCCGCATACCCATAAGCATACTTACATGGTATTGAGGAGAGGATTTGACAATTTAATCCCTTAGATAAAGCATAGTGATGGTCGATTCCATATGGATATGATGCAATATCAACTATCATCAATCTCTTATGAGCTTTATCAATTTCATTTTCTTTCACCACAACATAAGGAATCGTATTGATTAAAATATCTAATTTTGATAAATCCAAATCATTTAAATGCAAATATCTAGCTCCCATATCTTCTATATCTTTTTGATATTCTGCTTTACGTACTGCAACAGATACATTTGCTTTCATTGCCACTAAATAATCAATAATTGGTTTGGCACAATGTCCAAATCCCAATATGCATATTTCACTTTCATACAAAGGATATCTCCGATGCATAATCATATAAGACAATAGTCCTTCAGCTGTTAATATACTATTCTTGACAATAAAATCTTCTTTATCTAGAAGAGCAGAATACCTAAATTGATATTGCGCAGATAATTCTTCTAAATATTCATTATGAATCAATGTTAGTATCAAACAATGAGATTTAAAAGCAGCCAACATGTCCTCATCAATAACAACTGTTTCTTGATGTGTCTGTAAACGATTTTTTCTATCAATTCCTCGCATCCCCATATAAATCACATCAGCATATTTCATATCTTTGAATTGATCACTGACATAATAACCTCTATGAAGCATTTCTTCCATGAGTTCTAGCGAACGCATATCATCATGATTAACAAAAACCAACATTTTTCCCACCTCACTATTAAATTATGTTAGATTACCTAAAATGTGAAAGAAGAAAGGCAATTAATGCCTTTCCTCTTCTTCGTCTTCACACACAATTGGATCTAATAAGATAATCAATTGCGTAAAAGAATGCATAACACTTTTAATAGCAACTTCAGCAATATCTGATTCACTCATACCATCATGAATCATGTCCACTATGTAAATGAGTTTTAAACAAAATCGATAATTGTCTTTATTATCACCGACATATGCAGTCATAAACAGTTTGATTTGGTGATTAGCTAATTTCTCATATTCAAAATCAACATGGACATCATTTCCCCATACATCTGAATTACTGCGTTCATATTTCAGTGCTTCAATTCTTGGATCCATTTTTTTACCTCCTTACTTATATATTCATAATTTTTTTCTATTTTTCTTTTTATTTTTTAAAAAAAGTATATAATTCTTTCAAAGAGGTGTTTTATGATTTATCTATTCATATGTTTCTTCACAATTTTTATAACAAGTCGTGCGAATCTGATGTATGAGAATATGACTGGTGTTGCTACAATGGCTGAATATCGATTGCTTGTTATTTTCTTTACAATTCTTTCATCTTGTTATTTTGTTTACAAAACACACAAGATTTTTCATTTTTTATTTTGGCAAAAAAAATACATTTATAACATTATAAACCTAACTGGATTGACAATGTCTCTAGGCGCATTATGTCCATATACAATAAATGGGCAGGATCTTTTTTCAAAACTCCATGTTTATTGTTCAATGTTTTCAAGTATAAGTTTTCTTGTATTATTATTTATTTGGACTAGACAGTTGGTTTTTGAGAATATAACAATATACAATCGTATTCACTGGTTCTATGATTTTGGCATTCAAATGTTAGGTATCCTTATTGTTGTCTTCACAAGAGTCAATGGATATATTGAAATTATATTTGCTATTTTGGTTTGTTCATATCTGTATATGATAGAAAGACATTTTGCAAAAGAAAAGAGCGATTAACATCGCTCTAAAAGATTCTAGGGATAAATATTAGCAATCCAATCAGAACTGCTATAATAGCACTTACCAAAACAGCTCCTGCCGCAACATCTTTAGCGTACTTTGCTAAAGGATGTTTTTGTGGGCTACACAAATCAACAACTGCTTCTATTGCTGTATTAACAAGTTCCAATGAAATAACTATTGCAAACAATAACAAACAGATCATCCATTCAAAATAAGATATATGAAATGCAAAACCACATATAATGACACATCCCATAATAAATATATGTATCTTTAAATTACGTTCTCTAAGGAAACATTTTTCAATGCCCTCTATAGCATACTTTAAACTTTTATCAAATCTCGCTTTCATACACTCACCCTTCCCTATACTCAGTATAGCATAAAAGCTTTCTTAAAAATATCAGAAAAAATCACAAAAAAGTCTTGCATCATTTTTCTGGCTATGCTATTATATATGAGCAGTTGAAAAACAGATGTCTACGTAGCTCAGCTGGATAGAGCACACGCCTTCTAAGCGTGCGGTCGCAGGTTCGAATCCTGCCGTGGACGCCATTAGAAAAAACGCCCTTTATAAGGGTTTTTTTATTATAAGAATTGAAAAAACAGTCCATGTTTGATGGGCTGTTTTTATATACAACGGAATTCATCATACCATGATATAAGTTCTTGATATGGCAAAGGTTCTTTTCTAGCACTTATCCAACGATTTAAAAAAGCACACACTTCTTAAATAATATAAAAACCTAGGGTTATGATATTTTTGCTCTTGTCTAAAATCATAATAAAATCCAATGGAGAAATCATGCCATATTCTAGATGCATCCAACGCCCTAGATCGAACTTGAAATCTTATTTTCACACTAACTCCCTTTTTTGATTTTTTTATTATTTTATTATGACTAATCTGAAAAACTATATCATATTTGGGTACATATACATATAGTATGTTGAAAATAAAAAAATTTTTTTATAAAATAAAAATGAATTCGAGGTGAGATATCAGTGCAAGATAAACAAACCTTATTTGATTATCTATACAAAACATTACATGAACAAATTGAAAATGGCCGCTTCCCATATGGTTCAAAATTACCATCAAGAAGTCATTTATGTGAAACTTATAATGTTGGTATGAGAACTGTCAAAGATGTGCTTATGCGCCTTAAGATAGAGGGATATATTCAAACACAAGAAAGAAAGCCAACCATTGTAATATATGATTCGTTACATACACACAAAGATTTTGAAGTTCAGTACGTTTTAGAACATAAGTCTTCAATTGTTGCTGTTTATGAAACATTGGCTTCACTTATGCCAAAAATCTTTGCACTTTCCATTCAAAATTGCTCAGATGACTTCCTTAAACATTGGCAAAAAAGATTAAATCGTGCAAAGAATAATAATGATATTGGAGCACGCAAACAAATCAATATACACTTTCTCCATGATATATTAACACAATCTAACAATCAATTATTTAAGAGTCTTTTTTTAGTCTTGAACTCTATACATACAGTTCTTTTTTTCTTGAAGAAGAAGATTTTCTTCAATTGCTTCGTACATACCCGCAATTTCCAGATATTTTTTGGGTTAGCGATGCTTTATTAAACAAAAACGATAATGAAATCAAATCGAGATTTCAAAAAATATACAGTTCTTTTGCAGAAACTGTGGAAAAGTATTTAATACAATTGTCATCACGATATCCAAACATTCATGAAAAGCAATTTTCATATACCTGGACAGTAGAGGTCGGAAGAGATCATTATTATACTCAAATTGTAAGAGATCTCATTGATAAAGTTGGTTTAGGTTTTTATAAAAAAAATGAATTTCTTCCATCAGAAGCACAATTAGCAAAGCAATACAAAGTCTCTATTTCCACAATCAAAAAATCTTTATCAGTTCTCAATGAACTCGGTTATGGAGAAACCATAAATGGCAAAGGGACAAAAATCTATATTCAAAACGACCAATACACCATCAAAAGTCTAAATAATAAAAAATATAGAAAAGATACAATTATCTATTTGAACGCTCTTCAGCTAATGGTTTTAAATATTGAAGTTGCAGCATTTTTAGCCTTTGAAGAAATTGATGCCAGAACTATTTCCAATTTAAAAACAAAAATTCAAAACAGTCAAAATATAATTCTCGATGAACTTTTTCACTGTATTTTAGAACATGTACAACTCAAACCTTTAAAAACAGTTTTACAAGAAAATAATAAAGTGCTGTATTGGGGATATTATCTATCTTTCTATTATGATGAATCACAAATAATACAGGAACTCAATTCAAAGGCAATGGTTGCTTTTGAATACTTATCTTCAGGAAATCAAAAAGATTTCGCTAAAGAAATGTCCAAGTGTTATAGAGATGTTTTTCATATTGTCAAAAAACATATGATATCTTTTGGCCTTTATGAAGTCAAGAGACTCATTGCCCCTCGCTAAATAATTTCTTATCTCGTTAGAATGACTATGCATCATCTTAACCCGTATGACTTCTCATTATAGATATACCTACAACGCTTAAAATGATTTATAAGAAATCCCTAGATCAATTATTGAGATCTAGGGATTTCTTTAAATACGCAATCAACAGCCTGACCATCAATTGTCACAACTGCATAACTTTTTTTACTTCCACCTCGAGGGAGCGATGTTGATCCAGGATTGATATAATAATATGAACCATCTTTTAGAAATAATGGCATATGTGTATGACCGGAAATGAAAACTTGACAATGATTACGTATTAACAAGTCTTTCATAGCAAGTTCGCGATTAAAATATCCTAAATATTGGCCATGTGTAATAAATAGAGTCACATCTTCAATTTGAAGTTTTGCTTCCATTGGCAAATCCAATGACCAATCATTATTTCCTTTCACACAAATATATCCGGTTAACAATTCTTTATAGGATGCTTCACTATCTCCACAATGAATATAATAATCTGCATGTGGTTCTTGTGCTTTAATATATTCCATCATAGAATCATTCCCATGATTATCTGACATAACTACAACTTTTTTCATTTCTATCACCAAGTGATATTATACCAAAATCTGGCTGAATTACTACATTTTAATATAATTATATTCAATTTGTGAAGATTGTTTTGTTCTTACATCTTCACCATTGATTTTAATTTCTACATCTTTAACATCTTTTAAAGAAGACAAAGACAAAACAATTAAATCTTCTAAAGTCTGATCGATTTTTTCATTGTCTAGAAGTATATTTGAATCAAGATCCACTGTCAAAACTCCATTATCTAATTTGGCATCTAACAAGTGAATTTTACTTTGTACATAACTTAAGATAGTTTGAACTTGTTTTGTTAATGGCTCATTCTCATCAACTCTCATAGTTGTTGGCACATAATAAGAATATTGTTCAATAGTCTTTTGATGATAAACCATGACAGGTACTGTTTGATGCAAAAACGCAGATGTTTCTTCAAAATTATTTAAACCTAAACTTTTTGTTAATGATGATAAAGGAATTGTACTATTTGGAATATATGAAACATTCTTTTCATTTATCTGAAGATTAACTCTTTCAACATCATCATAATCCGTCATGACATATGTCAAAGCTTCTAAAATATCCATTGCATCTTGATTAGCAACCAATTGATCATTAAAACTGACTGTTAAAACATGATCTTTTAAATTAACTGACTGTACCTCCAAATCTTTACTAATGACTGGATAGAGTCCATATTGAATCATTTCATCTGATTTCATTAAATCTATCTTATTTCTAATTTCTTCCTCAAGTTCTACTTCACTATGAAAATTAACAGATATAGGAATCAAATCATTATCACTATCCTTAAAAACCACACTCTTATAATAAACATCGTCTACTTTCTCATCGCTCTTTTTATCTTTTTTTAGATACATAATTGATACAAATGTCAAACACAAAACCAATACACTGATAACTCCTATCTTCTTTTTCATAGATCCCACCTCAAAATACTATATGATTCATTGCACAAGAAAATGCACATCACTTAAAAATGATGTGCATTATAATTCAAGAAAGTTAACTTTTAAATCATGGTAATGAAAGAATCCTTCTGATGAGTATCGAAATTCATGAGGATCACCAGTTGTATATATGACAGTTGCTCCACTATCATTTGATTCATTTAAAATGTGATGAACTCTCAAATAAGAAGCAACTTCTTGACAAATAGACTCACTACTTGAAATATATTCTTTATTGGGAAACACTTCCTTAATTTGTTCCAATACAATAGGATAATGTGTACACCCCAATATTAATGAATCAACTTTATTCACATATGGATAAAAATAATGTTCCAAAACATCCTGGATTCCCTTTTTGTACTGACCAGATTCAATTAATGGCACTAGTGCAGGTGTTTCCAATTCAAATATTTGAATATCAGGTTCATAATGCATAATGATTTCTCTGTACTTGTGCGATTCAATAGTTGCATGTGTAGCAATAATCAAAGGACACTTTTTCTTTCTAGTCAAAAAATCATGAACAGTTGAATGAATTACTCCTACAACAGGAACTTGATATAATTCTTGTAACTCTGCCAAAACATTTGCACTCGTTGTGTTACACGCCAAAACAATCATTTTTACATTTTGAGAAATAAAATAGTCACAAATTTCTTTTGTATATGAAAGCAATTGATGCTTTGTTTTATCACCATAAGGACAATGTGCATTATCACCAATATAAATCATATTCTCATGAGGCAATTCTTTTTGTAGAGCAGTCAAAACTGTTAATCCTCCAACTCCAGAATCAAATATACCTATTGGTTTATCCATAAAATACCTCCTATTTATTTTGTGATTGATATTCTTCCAATGTTAAATCAGATTCGTGTAATGATTTTGCTAATCCCTTACCAACATAACGATAAATATGAGGGTCATAAGTATGGTTTGTAATTGATGCTTTTTCTTTAGGATAGCGTAATATAAACCCATATTCATACGCATGTTCTTGCAGCCACTTTGAAATATCAGTATTATCAAAATCTTTATAAGGAATTTGAGATTGTGCAACCTCAATCGTTAAACCTAGCTGTTCTTCCGTATAACCAACCTCATCCGCCTTAAGTGATTGTGCCCCAATATATCCTTCTCTCAATAAGAAACCACTGTGTTTTTTACTGAGATCCTGATACATTTTAACAAGTGCATTATATGCATCACTTTGTAAATATATAGCATACCTTATTCTTGGTATGTCCTGAACAAGCAATAATCCAGTTGGCTCATATTTACCAATGTAATGATTGTGATCAACTAACGTTGACAAATCATTAGGATTATAAACAATTTGTACATTATGTGGCAATTCTTTCTTCAGAATATCAGCAAGTGCATCTTTTGAATATGCTTGTGTCATCATATGCATTGTCTCTTTAACATCATCAAAATCATCTATACCCATTTCACCAAAACGCTGAACATAAGTTTCAGCATCTTCTATATATGAATAATCTTGAGAAGCATATAAAGGTTTTAAATCTGTATATAAATCTATGTAATCAAATCTAAAATTTTCTTCACTTAAGAAAACCATCTCTAAAGATCTATCAATCAAAAGTTTTGCTTGATTCATTGCACTATCTTTATATAAATAACTCAATCGTGTAACGAGACTATTTGCAACATCTAAGATTTCTGAAGTTTTTTTATAACGGCCAGACTCTTTTAAATAATTGTAATATTGATAGTTTTGTAAATGAAAATCATCGAATTCTAAATAATCTATAAACAATTCAATTGATATTTGATTATCAATCAAATATGTCTGTTCATCCTTGTCCAGGTATTTCTCAATCAGGACACGATTATCATTATTAATTCCATTCACACGATAGAATTTATCAAACTTCAAATTTACAATATAAAAAGAGCAACCAAATAAAACAATAATGACAAAAAACAAATGCCATGTCTTTATTTTCATATAATCACCCTTTCTTGACCATTATAATACATATCAATTCATTTGGAAAGAAAAGAAATTGATTTCTACAAATCAATTTCTTTCATTTTAATCAATTCTAAAACGGCCTGTATTCTTGATTCAACGCCCAATTTCTGAATAACATTAGAAATATGATTTCTGACTGTTTTCTCACTAATGCAGAGTTCTTCAGCAATTTGTTTTGTTGTTTTATTGAATGTCAGCAAAGTAAAAATTTCTTTTTCTCTTTTCGTTAATAAGGAATGCATTGTAACCCTCCCCTATTTAGTATATGAGAAAGTCGTCTCAATGTGCTAATCTTCTTGTAAAGATTGAAAAAGTTCTTCTGCAACCTTATCTGGCAAGAGTTCCTGCAATTCTTCAAGCGATGCTTCTTTCATTCTTTTCACGCTTTTAAAATGATTTAACAGCTGTTTTTTACGCTTTGGACCAATTCCTTCAATATCATCTAAAACAGAAGCAAATAAGGATTTTGAACGCACATTCTTATGAAAACTAATCGCATATCTATGGACTTCATCTTGCATTCGCGTAAGCAAAAAGAAAAGTTCACTTTTTGGATGAATCGGAATTGGAGTACCATTTTCATCCAAGAGCATAGCTGTAGAATGTTTGTCATCCTTAGCTAAACCACAGACTTTAATATTCATATTTAACGAATCAACAACCTCTTTTGCAACATGAATCTGTCCTAACCCACCATCGACTAAAATCATATCCGGTGGTGTTAGCCCTTCCATTAAAACACGATAATAACGACGATAAATCACTTCACGCATACTTGCATAATCATCTGGACCCTCAACTGTTTTTATCTTATATTTTCGATAATCTTTTTTTGAAGGAATGCCATCTTTAAAACATACCATCCCAGCAACTGCATATGCCCCTTGAATATTTGAGTTGTCAAATAATTCAATAACATGAGGCGTTTCAATTTGAAGAAGCTCACCTAATTGTTTCATTGCTCCAATCGTTGCAGCTTCATTTTTTTGAATTAATTCAAACTTTTTCTCTAAAGACTCACGGGCATTATCAATTGCCATTTGAACCAATGAATATTTATTTCCCTTTTGAGGTTTTAATATCTTACAGTCAAGAATTTCTTTTAAAACCTCATCATCGACATCCTGGGGTAAGAGAACTTCCTTCGGTAAAGTATTGTTTTGATAAAATGAAACAATAAACTGCTGCAAATCCTCTTGAACATTGACACCAATAGGGACAAGATTTAAATCTCTAGATAAAAGTTTCCCATGACGCATGAAAAACAACTGAATACTCAAATATCCATGATCAACATAATAACCTAAAATATCCCGATCAATATTATCATTGAATTGAACATGCTGTTTAGCAGTAACATGCTGTATATAAGTTATAAGATCACGATACTCTTTTGCCTGTTCAAAATTCAATTCTTCACTTGCTTTTGTCATCTTTTCAGTCAATTCATGAATTTTATCTTTGGTATCACCATTGAGCAATTTGACAATTTCTTTTTTGATCTGCACATATTCTTCCTGATCAACATCTCGCACGCAAGGTGCCAGACATTGATTCAGCGAATAGTACAAACAAGGTTTTTTAGGGATATGATTGCATTTCCTTAGCGGATAAAGACGATCTAACAGTTTATACGTTTCTCGCGCTGCAGTCGCATCAGGAAATGGTCCAAAATGTTTGGCTTTTTTCTCTTTTGCATCACGAACAATCTTTAAACGAGGATGTTCTTCATTTGTCATTTGAATATATGGATAATATGTATTATCCATAAACATGATATTGTATTGTGGTGAATAGTCTTTAATCAAATTAATTTCTAGTAACAATGCTTCTTTTTCGCTGCCTGTCACAATATATTCAAAATCTACAATTTCACTGACCAATTTTGTCGTCTTATAATCATGAGCTCCCACAAAATAAGAGTGTACACGATTTTTTAATTTTTTTGCTTTTCCAACATAGATAACAGTTCCTTCTTTATTTTTCATTAAATAACACCCAGGTGAAGGTGGCAATAAAGAAAGCTTACCTTTAATTAAATCATTCATTATTCAAAATAAACCAACGTTGCACCTAATCCACCTTCATTAGGTCCACCATCACGGTACGAAACAACATGTTTATTTTTTTCAAGCATACGACGAATTCCATTTCGCAGAGCACCTGTTCCCATACCATGAACCACACGGACATGAGGATAACCAAGCACCAGAGCATCATCCAGAAATTTATCCACAAGACTCATTGCTTCTTCATAGCGTTTTCCAATAACATTAATTTCATAGGTTCCAGTTTTTTTCACTGTTGTCTTTTTCAAAGAGGCTTTTTTCACTTTTTTGACTTTCGTTTGTGGATGCATAAAAGTAACTTCGTCTTCATGAAGTTTCACATTTAATCCTGCTAATGATACCATCACCATATGATTTTTTAAAACTTCAACAATATCACCTTCACGATTCATTTTTGTAACTTTCACATGGTCACCAACTGTTAACTCATGGTCCTGTTTTATAATATCTTGTTCATCTAAATATTTCATTTGATCTAAATCATGCTTTGCCTGAATAATCTCATGTTGTTTTAAAGAAGAATTTTTCATTGTTTCAACAACCAAATCAATATTTTCTTTAGCATCTAATAACAGTTGATTGGCTTCATCTTTTGCTTTTTGAAGCAATTCATCTTTTTGTTTATTCAATTGATGCATTTGGTGCTGATACTGTTTTTCTAATTTCTGATTATCACTTAATAACTTTGTTAATTCATGTTCACGAAGATCTAACTGTTCCTGTTTCTTTTCAAGTTCTTCCATTAACTTTTCATGCTCACTCATAGCCTCTCTTTTTATCATTTGCGCTTGGTTAACAATATCTTGATCAAGACCTAACAGTTGTGCTATTTCAATTGCATATGACTGTCCAACACTGTCTAATTTTAAACGATATGTTGGTTTCATAGCATCTAAATCAAATGAGACAGAGGCCAATAAAATTTCTGGATGCTCTTTTGCAAATGTTTTTAATCTACCATAATGTGTAGAAGCAAAAACAAAAGAACCTATTTCTAAAAAACGTCCTAAAATAGCTTCGGCCAAACTTTCACCTTCTTGAGGATCAGTCCCTGAACCAATTTCATCTAAAATGACCAAACTCTGATTTGTGGAAACTTTTAAAATTTCAATAATCTTCATCATATGACTTGAAAATGTTGAAAGTGATTGCTCAATAGATTGCTCATCACCCAAATCTACATAAATCTGGTCAAATAATGGAATCGTTGCTTCTAGACATGGAATTGGCATTCCACATAAAGCCATCAAAGAAAGCAGACCAGTTGTTTTTAAAGTTACTGTTTTTCCTCCAGTATTGCTACCACTAATCAATAACATTTGATGATCTCTTAAGATAATATTATTAGCAATAACCTTCTTTTCATCAATCAAAGGATGGCGTGCTTCCTTCAAAGAAATAAACTTTCCTTTCTCTTCGATACAAGGTATGCAACAATCATGTTGATATCCATACTGTGCCTTGGCAAAGACAAAATCTAACTCCTCAAGAATTTCCAAATTAAAATGGAAATGATAATAATTACCTTTTACCAATTGTGACAAAACATACAAAATACGTTCCACTTCAGCCTTTTCAGCCATCATCATTTCACTTAATTGATTGTTCATGACAACAACTGCCTCTGGTTCAATATACGTCGTCTGTCCAGTTGCACTCTGAGCGTGGATCAGTCCCCCCAATTGATTCTTATAGCCAGATTTAACTGGTAAGACTAAACGATCGTTTTTGGTGGTCATTTGATCAATTGACAAAATATCTTTAGATTCTTTAACTAAAGAATCCATTTTTGTACGTATATTGACTTGAATTTGATGAATTTTCTTTCTCACTGAATAAAGATGATCACTTGCATGATCTCCCACACTTCCATCAGGTAAAATACACCTCTGTATTTCATTCAAGAGATGTTGATTCTCAACCAAACCATCACACAAGTCCTGCAAGAAATGAGTTTTTACCTCACTTGCTAAAATATAATTTTTAACACTTACAATACACTCAAGATGATGAGCAACTTTCAAAAAATCTTCCCCTAAAAGTGTCCCATCTCGATTTGCTTTTTCTAATAACAAAGAAATATCACTTAACCCACCCAAAGGCATACGACCTTGAATAGATATCAATTTCATTGCTTCATTGACTTTTTCTAAAGCCTCATCTAAATCCTCAACATCATCAAAGATTACAAGATTATCAACCCTTTTCTTTCCTAAAGTTGATGCACAATAACCTTGAACTTGTCTTTGAATTTCATTCATTTCTAATGTTTCAAATATTGTTTTCATTATTCACCACTCACATGTATATTAGATAATATTGATTGAATCAGACTTTGATCATAACCTGATTCTCTTAAAATGTCTTCAATCTGTTGTATCTGCGTTGCATTCAAAGTCATCTTTTCATGAGACAACTGATCTTGAATATTCTCTTGAAAAACTTTCTGAACTTGTTCATCATCTATGAATCCCATATCCTTAGCAGTTAATAAGATCTTTGTTAAAGTTTCCAGAGAATCAGGCTGAGCATTTCCAGTCTGTTTAAAACTTCCTGTTAAATCAATAACTTGATGACTAACGTCTGGAACAATCTTTAAAACTTGTTTAGCTAAAAGTGTGTTTTGAACATTAGCTATTCCATTTTCAGTAAAAGGAATGACAATAAATACAATGACTAAGTAAGAAATCACAAGCCCTTCAATAAGACTTAAAACCAACCCCAATATTTTATCAACAAATGAAGTCAATGAGAAAGTATTCATTATTGTTTTTAATGTTGGCTTAATGACAATTCCAATTAATTTCTTTATAATCATTAACACCACCATTAAAATAATAAATACTAATATTTGATTGATCATTTGACCAACCATAGATGCAAAAACATCGGTTGCATCATAACTATAAATTGAAATTAATGAACTGAGAGGTTTTGCTAAAAAGTATGATAAAAACAAAACAATTATTGTTCCAACAAAGTCATAGAGACGTGTAACAAAACCTTTTATGTATCCAAAAATTGCCATCAAAACTAAAAATATGACAAAAATAATATCAATCATATGAAAATCCAAAATAAATACCTCCTTTCAAGCCAAGATATTATAACATTTGAAAATTATTCTGTCAAAATTAACAAAATTATGTTAAAATAGATTAGAGGTGATGAGTGTGGAACCAATTATACTTAAAGTGGAAGATAGTACATTGGAGAAAATGAAAAAATTTTATGATAGTCAAATGGTTCCAGTTGATGACACAGACCTTATCTTTAAAGCGCATGCTATTGGTTGTGATATTATAGCAAAAATGGATGGGACAATTGAATTAAGTGGGCAAAATGCTTTACAGGAAGCAAAACATTGGTCAAAGAGAATCGCCAAGGAATTATCTCATTTAGTTGCTCCTCAAGATGATATCTTTCCATATCATCATATTGGTTGTGCAGAAACAGGTTCATCTGATTATTTAGGACCCTTATGTATCGTTTCTTGCTATGTAACATCGGAAGATTCTGAATTTTTAAAGAGTTTACATATTGAAGATTTGAATTCCCTATCCAATCAAGAAGTTGTAGATTATGCCAAACAGATTAAAGACAAACTTGTCTATAGTTTATTAATTTTAGATAATTCGCATTACAACAAAATGGTTCAAGAAGGCTTGAATCAGGCAAATATCAAAGCAAAACTTTTTAATCAGGCAACTGTAAATGTCATGCAAAAAGTTAAACAAAATGTTAAGGTAAAAGTGATCAATCAATTTGTTTCTCCAAAGACATATTTTAACTATCTAAAGAATGAAGTTATAGTTGTTAAAGATTTGATGTTTGAAACAAGTCATGCTGAAGATAAATATATGGCTGTTCTTGCTGCAGAAATTCTTTCTCGCTATGCATATTTACAATATTATGCGAATATGACAAAGAGTTTAAAAATGAACTTAAGTCGTGGGACAAGTACTGCTGTTGATGCTGTTGCTGCAAAAATTGCAACAAAGTATGGTGAAAAGATGTTGATGAAAGTCGCAAAATTAAATTTCACAAATACAAAGCGAGTAAAAGCTTTATTAGAAGAACAGTAGAGAATGGTAAGCCATTCTTTTTCTTTATTTCTAATTAAGGAGTATAATGATGAAAATTCAATTTTATCAAACAATTGATGATCACTTATTAAAATATGCTGTTATTGTTTCAAAATATAAAGGACAATGGGTCTTTGTCAAACATAAAGAAAGAACTACTTACGAAGTGCCTGGTGGACATCGTGAAGCATTTGAAACTATTGAACAAGCAGCTAGGCGTGAACTTTATGAAGAAACTGGTGCAAGTTCTTATAAATTATTCCCTATTTGTGTCTATTCAGTCACAGGAAAAACACGTGTGAATTTAAGTGGTCAAGAAAGCTATGGTATGTTATATTATGCTGATATTCATGAATTCTCTATCAAACCTCATTCTGAAATAGAAAAAGTTTATTTTTTTGTTGACTTACCAGTTTCATGGACATATCCTGATATACAACCTCATCTTATTCAAAAAGTACAAAAGAGCATCGTGTGATGCTCTTTATTTAATATCAATATCAAATCTATTCATTTTTGTATATTTAACACCTGCTGCATCCAGCATACGTTTAGCAGCCTTATCACTTGGTGTATCACTATATTTATCATCTTCATAAACAATCTCCTTGATTCCACTTTGAATGATGGCTTTAACACATTCGTGACAAGGAAATAATGAAACATAAATACGACAACCCACTAATTTTTGAATACTATTTAAAATGGCATTTAATTCTGCATGAACAACATAAGGATATTTTGTATCATACATATCCCCTTCTCGATTTGCCCATGGAAATTCATCATCTTCACATCCCCATGGTAATCCATTATAACCTACACCAACAATTTTATGTTCAGGTGTCACAATACAAGCACCAACTTGAGTATTAGGATCCTTAGAACGATATGCAGAAAGTTTTGCAACCCCCATAAAATATTGATCCCAACTAATAACCTTAGACATTATCTTTCCTCCTATTCCATCTCGTTCCTTAATTCCTGAAGTTTCTTTTCAAAAAAATCAGGAAGTTCACTTTCAAAATACATTTCCTCACCAGTTCTTGGATGAACAAATCCTAATATTTTGGCATGTAAAAACTGTCCATGTGATGTATCATCACGACGCAATCCATACTGAGGATCACCATAAACAGGATATCCGATATATTGCATATGAACACGAATCTGATGTGTACGACCAGTTTCCAAGCGACACTCTACCAATGACATATCTCTAAATCTTTCGATAACCTTAAAATTTGTAATAGCATCTTTAGCATTTTTATCAGTACAAGTCATCTTTTGACGATCATTTTTATCACGTCCAATAGGAGCTTCTATTCTTCCAAATTCATGAGGAATAAGCCCATGTACCAAAGCTAAATAACGGCGTGTCACAGTATGCTCCTGCAATTGTTTACTCAAGCTTTGATGCGCCTTATCATTTTTAGCAACCATCAATAAGCCACTCGTTTCTTTGTCAATACGATGCACAATGCCAGGTCGTGTCACACCATTAATACCTGATAAATCATGACAATGATATAACAAAGCGTTGACCAAGGTTCCACTATAAATACCTATAGACGGATGAACAATCATACCAGTTGGTTTATTAATGACAATAACATCCTGGTCTTCATAAACAACATCTAAAGGAATATCTTCAGGTAAAATATCTGTACTTTCAGGTTTAGGAATATAAACAATAACATCTTCACCAGTTTCAACTTTATAACTTGCTTTAATAGGCTTCTCATCAATAACAACATATCCATTTTGTATTAATGATTGTATTTGTGTACGTGAAAAGTCAGCCAATTCTTTTGCCAATATCTTATCAATTCTTTGACCCTTTTGTTCTTCTACAATTCTGATTTTGATATCTTCCATGCTTTATACTCCTCCATTGCTACTTCTAAAACAACTAATCCAATACCAATAGTAATCGCCATATCAGCCACATTAAAGATTGGAAAACTATATCCAAAGATATTAAAACCAATAAAATCACGTACATATCCAAACACAATACGATCTATCAAATTACCTATAGCTCCACTTAAAACCAAGACAAGTCCAAATCGTGTCAATTTTTGATAAGCATGTGATTGCTTGAAATAATAGAATATTCCAATAATTGCAACAACAGCAACAATTAAGAATACACCTATCTTTCCTTCTAATATGCTCCATGCTGCTCCTTGATTTTGATAATATGTAAAATAAAAGAAATCTTCAATAATTGTATAAGCTCCTCCAAGCTGCAAGGTATGATCAACAATAACCTTTGTAATCTGATCTCCTAAAACAATAATCAAGAATGTTAAAACATAAAGTATAATATGTTTATATGTTAAATCTAATTTTTTCATTTTCATCACCTTCTCTTATTATAACAAAACAGCACTATTTATGCCACTTTTAATTTTATTTGTTATAATCATGTCACTTATTATCTAAATTCATAATTTTCCACTTTAGCATTGGTAAAGATAAACTATCAATTTCTTCTTTAAAATTTTCTTGAATCCTATAAATAACAATATGTAATGATAATGAACAATCACACGATTGACTACTTAATAATTCCTTGTGGTAAGGAATAAGATATACCTTCACAACCCCTCTTTCTATAACAAAAACACTTCCCATATCAGTACCATATGGCTGAAAATAATCTTTAAACTGATTATAAGTATAACTTTTATGTTCATTAAAATCAGAAGCAATTCTCTGATAATCTCTTAATGCTCTTTTATACAATCTTAATTTTTCTTGATTCTCCATATTTAAAATATGCCTCAAAATCAAGAAAACAAACAAAAAAAGCACAAATGTGCTTTTAAAGAATAAACATTAAGATAGCTAAATAATGTAACAATGAGCCTAACATCACAAAAATATGAAACAATTCATGAAATCCAAAATTTTCAGTCAAATTAGGTTTCTTAAATATATAGATAAATGCACCAATAGAATAAGCAATACCACCTGCTGCAATCATCATTAAACAGTTTACTGGAATCCCAGTAAATGATTGAAAATCAAAAACAATAGCCCATCCAAGGATTAAATATATAGCAGTTGTAATTGCACGTGGGGCATTCAACCAAATAATTTTCACCAAAATACCAATGATAGCAACTGCCCAAAGTATTCCTAAAAAATAGTAAGAATGAGGAGTTTCCATACAATACATAACAACTGGTGTATATGTTCCAACAATCAATACATATATCATTGAATGATCTAATTTTCTTAAAACAATTTTTATTTTTTGACTCCCTTTAAAAAAATGATATATTGCACTTGCACTATATAAAGCAATTAATGAAAAACCAAATATCATTGCAGCACCTAGAATCATAGGCGCAGTTTCTCTCTTTAATCCTACAAATATCATAATAAATAAGCCTATTAGTGATAAGCATGCACCAATAAAATGTGTTTCACTACTAATAGGATCCATAGCCTTTTTAAACAGTTTAATCACAATATCATCTCCTTTATATATAGTTATAATAACTACTTTATACGTATATTATATTTCATTTTCTTCGAATGTCAACTATGTGTTGTTATTTTTTTCAAAATCATGTATGATATAAACGAGGTGATTCTATGAGCAATGATAAATTTTACAAAAGATTAATAGAAATAGAAAATACGAGTGATTTAAAATCAGAAGATATCCCCTCTTTAGATCTTTATATGGATCAAATTATGACACTTTTTGATGTCAACCTTGCTGATAACAAAAGAAATGAAGATGATAAGTTATTAACAAAAACAATGATCAATAATTATTCTAAAGAAGGTTTACTAAAACCAATTAAAGGGAAAAAATATACTAAAGATCATATCTTACAGATGTTACTGATTTACTCTTTAAAAAATACAATCTCAATTCAGGAAATAAAAAAAGTTCTACAACCCTATCATGAACAAACTGAAAAAATAGAACCAATATATAACAAGTTCTTATCAACAAAAAAAGAATTAGCACATCTTGTTACAACATCTACACAAGAATTCATTGAAAAACAAGGTTTTGATCTTGATGATCCTGACCAACGAACAATGCTGCTTTTGCTTATTTGTGCATTAAGCAATCAGTATAAAACAATTGCAGAAAAAATTCTAGATACATACTATCAGGATGAAAATGAAAAATAGCAGAAGAATCTCTGCTATTTTTACATAAAGAAAACAATGGCTATAAAATGAAGAATACTCGCTGCATTAATAAACAAATGCCAGACAAAGTGAAAAAACTTTTTATGTTTTGAATAAAAGTATACACCAGCTGAATACATAACTCCTCCCATAACAATAAATGAGAGAAACAAGAAAGATGCATCCTGCAAAAGGGCAGGAATAAAAAACACAGCTGTCCATCCCATAACAAGATAAATTGTTGTAGAGAGAACAGGATAGGCTTTCTTTGAAATTGATTTCAAAAGTATACCTGCGAAAACTGCCCCCCACTCCAACACAAGAATAAGAACACCTAGCCACCCTTGCACAACGCATAATGCAATAGGAGTATAACTTCCAGCAATGGCCAAATAAATACAAATATGATCTAATTTTCTAAAAACATATTTTTGCTCAGTATTATAATCCATACTATGATATATAGTCGATATAAGAAACATGAGAAATAAGCAAATAATAAAGATAGAGACACCAACTGCCCTCACAACGCCACCCACAAGATAGGAATAGACTGCTGCAAATGGCAAAACAAATAAACAAGCAAGTGCCATGACTCCATGACTAATAGCATTTCCAACTTCTTCTCCAAAAGTCAAATGAATCATATCACGCATTGTTTTTTCTTCCATATATATTCCCCCTTTAGATTTACAATTATAATGGATTTTTTATCATGATCCAAATTTTATTATAACAATTCTACTATTCCATGATACCTAATTGCTTCAATAAGAATTGACCATTTGTTGATTGTGATTGACCTTCTTTAATGAGATAATCAAAACAAATATGATTGTTTTCATAAAATTCATCAAAATGATAATTTAAACATTCAACATTTTGACTTCGACATAACTCAAAATCATGCGTAGTTAAAAAAGTCATACTATAAGGTAGAGATAATTTTTGAATAGTTGCTTTGGCGCCAGCAATACGGTCCAAAGAATTTGTACCTTTGAAAATCTCATCAATCAAACATAACATTGGTTTTTCCTCTTTAGCATAACATATCATTTCTTTAATACGTAACAATTCTCCATAGAAAGTTGACACACCTTCTTCTACATTGTCTTTAACACGCATAGATGTCATAATATGCATATGGCAACATGTCATTTGATCAGCTAAGACAAACCCTCCTGCATATGCCAACACAAGATTTAATCCAATTGTTCTCATAAATGTTGTTTTTCCAGACATATTTGAACCAGTAATTACGCAGACAGAATCCTTCATAACAAAGCTATTACCCACAACTTTCTCTTTGACAATCAAAGGATGTCTAAGATTTTTAAATGATAATAACTTTTCTTTTTGAACTTTTGGCATAACAACATCAAAATCATCTATTTTCAAAACACTTAAACTTGCCCAAACTTCAATCTGCCCTAACCCATCAAACCATCTTTCTAAATCCTGATGATATTTTTCAAGCCAACCAATATATTGATTTCTTAGCCAAAAATCATATAACCCTAAAGCATTCAACACAAGAATAGCAATAATATTCTGACGATATCCAATTCTTTGAGATAATCTTGACAACTCTTGAATACCTTTCACTGCTTTCCCCTTCACACATATTTCTAATTGCAATGCTTTGAAAAGTTGACTTTCAAATCTTTCATCTTCAATTAATTGAAATATTCTCAAATAACTTTGAACGCTTTTGTTCAAGAAAGCAACAGGTTCAAATAGTTCCTGATGTTTTTTTAAGTTTAAGAATGCAAAACAAAGTTGAGCAACTGCTCCTATTTCAAAAGAGGCTAAAGTATATGGAAGACCAATTGAAAAACACAAGCAAAATAATGATACAATTGTTATAAATGAAACAATAAATACAAATGGTGATATTTTCTCATAAGAGTGTATATTGAAATGAGTCATAAAATTTTGAATCACAGTTTCTTTATGGGCTTGTGTCATCTTTCCATAGGCTTCTAGTTGCAAAACAAATGCCTCATGCTGGCTCATCTCTAACACTGTTTCTTGATGTTTCTCAAGCTCTTCCTGCTGAATACCGTCTTCTATAAGAATATCAGCAAGTTTTTTTTGACCCTTTTGAGTAAATGCAAGATTTATCATTTGAAATAATGAGTGGTGTCCAACAATATCTAAATCAATCGCCTTTGGATTATCATTTAAATATGCCTGACCAGTTTCAGAAAATGTTGTCCACTGATTCGTCATACGTTTTATATGATCTTGATATACATTCGCAAGTGATTGCTTTTCTAACAAATCTTGTTTTATACTATCATGATAACGTATAGTTACTAAAAAGATGATTAGACATAATAGAGAAATACCATATAAAATATGTAGGTTTTGAAAATAACCTACTAATAAACCAGCAATCACTCCCATACCCAAGACAAATCTCATAATCGCTATATAATTGGATTTCTTATGCAAATCTTGACAGATGTCATGTGTCTCATTATAAAGTTTTTGAAATTTTTGTAGTGTCATTTGATATCTCCTTATTCTCTTACAAACATAGTTTTAATTCCTTCAATGCTTGAACAATCCCATCATTATCATTCGTATCTGTCACAATGTCTGCAATGTTTTTTACTTCAGAAACAGCATTCCCCATAGCAACACCTGTTCCAGCAAATTGCATCATTGTTATATCATTATGTGCATCACCAAACACTATGACTTCTGTTCTGTCACTTCCATAAAATGATATAACATGCTTTAAAGCAGTTGCTTTATCTACTCCAAGAGCATTAAACTCATAATAATATGGGGCTGTGAACATAGAGTGAACTTCATTTGAAAATGGTTCAGCCATTTCCTGAAAATGCTGTTTCAAATAACATGGTTTAGCACTGATTAAAATTTTATTTAATGGAAACTGACAAGCTGCTTCTAAATCATCTACTTCACATAGTTTATAACATCCCATACGAGATTCATGTTGGATATTGTCAGCATAAACATCATGTACAAACATATATTCATCTTTATCAATCATAATATCAACATCAAATTGTTTAAGATGATGAAGTATCCTTTTTGATTGTATTGTACTTAAAGGTTTATGAAAAAGTATCTCTTGATTTTGAACATTCATTGCAAGACTTCCATTATATGAAATCACAACTCCATTATATTTATCCATATCTAATTGTTTTGCATATTGCAGCATTCCAGATGTTGGTCTACCAGAAGCCAATATAAAACGATAACCTGATTTTTGCATATCTATTATAGTTTCTTTTGTCAGATCAGTAATAATTTTTTGACTGTTAAGCAAAGTTCCATCCATATCCACAACTATCCATCTCATCATGCTTCATTTCTCCCCTATCTTAAAAAAGAACTCTATAAATCTAATTGAAAAACAACAACAGGAATCTCTCCAAAATGAGAATCAGCAATCTTATAAAAACCAAGCGATTGCCAAAATGCCATACCTTTTTCATTATATTCAATACAAGCTAATTGAACATGGTTATAATGATTATCTAACTGGTTAATAAAACTTTGTATAATTGCTTTTCCGAATCCTTGTCTATGCTTATTTTCATCAACTAAAAATAATCCAATCCATACGTATGTATCATCATGCTGCATTGAATAGCGATAACCACATTGATAATCGATATAAGCAGTCATCTGATGATCAATATAAACTTTTTGACAATAATGCTTTTTCTTATCATAACCTTCAGGAATATTCATATCTTCCCTAAGCACTTCTTTAGTAATCACTATATTTTCTAATTGATAATAACCTTTTTGTCTTAAACAGAATTCATACAATTCATTGTCAACATCATAAATGCGATAAAACTCTATCATATTCTACCTCCTTTTATTTTTCTTTATATATTCTTCAACTGGATCAATAATCTTATCTAAAAAAGCTTCTTCACCCCAGGTATTGACCTTAAAAAAAGTTGCCTGACTTCCACCAGCTGTAATAGCAATTAACTCTATATAATCTTGATAACCTAAAATAGTAACATTCATACTTACACGATTTCCACCTATATAACTATATCGTTCGAAAACCAAAATTGTACACTGAACATTATTAATAACACTTTGATGCCTATCTTCAATAGTAGCAGACATACTTCCTTGAATAATTTCGTTCTCTATATACTTGAGAAAATGATTATAATTTCCTTGAAATGATTTGGTATACTTTGCCATTTTTTATGTCCTCCATTCATAATTTCAACTCTACCTCTATGATACTTTATTTAAGACAAAAAGAAAACATGATTTCTCATGTTATCTCATTAAAAAATATGCAAGTACTAAAATCCCTAATACAATACGATACCATCCAAAAACCTTAAAGTCATGTTTCTTAATATATCCCATTAAAAATTTAATCACAACAACTGAAACCATAAAGGCAACAATCATTCCAATAACCAAAATAATCAATTCAGCAGTTGTGAACAAAAATCCAAATTTAACCAATTTCAACAATGATGCCCCAAACATAACAGGAATAGCTAAGAAAAAAGTAAACTCAGCAGCAACTGTTCTAGAAACACCTAATAATAATGCTCCAACAATTGTTGCACCTGAACGAGACGTTCCTGGGAAAATAGCAGCAATTAATTGAAAAATCCCAATTAAGAGTGCTGTATTAAATGTTATATCAGCAAGCGAATTAATGCGTGAGTGCTGTGATGCATTTCTATTTTCAATAACAATAAAAGCAATCCCAAAAACAATGAGTGCTATTGAAACTGTCTGATAGTTGTAAAACATTGCTTCTAATTGTTCATCAAATAATAAGCCAACTACAGCAGCAGGTACACAAGAAACTAAAATTTTAAACCATAACATAAATTTATCCCATTTTACATAAGATAAAACTCCAGTTTGTGCTAATGGCTGTTGATTATCCTTTTTACCAAACGGAAAAAAATCATTCCAAAACAAAACAACAACTGCAAGAATTGCTCCTAATTGAATTACAACTTGAAACATACTATAGAATTCAGGACTCACATCCAATTTCACAAATTCATCCAGTAAAATCATATGACCAGTGCTGCTAATTGGCAACCATTCAGTAATACCTTCAACTATTCCAAATAGAACAGCTTTTAATATTTCAAGAATTTCCATTTCTAAACCTCCATATTATCCATATGCTTTTTTTATACTGTATTACTATATAACAAAACACATATTTTGTATACCATTTTTTAGAAGAAACGTATTTAGTAAGAGTGTATTTCATCATAGCAACAATAAGGTTTAATTTTGTTAAAAGAAAAAAGGAAAGAGAAAGATCATATATTCATAAACAAGCATAGCAAGTATTATTTAACAAAGGAGACATTAAACAATGAACAAAAGTCATAAAGATAAAAGTATATACGATAAAATCCCTCATCCTAAAACAATTCTGACAGCACTTACCAGAATGTTATATTTTAAAAATACATTTACCTTATATAAAGAATTTTATCAATAATTAAACCTTTATGATATGCTTGTTTTACCAGTAAAGCAGACAATAGAATGGGAAGAAATCTGATTACTCTCATACACTACAAGATTTACAGTTCATCTACAAAAATGCAAAATTAGTAAACTCACTAAAAGTTATCACTCTACTTATGAAACTATGACTTTTGTAAAACAAATCCAACCAATTCATCAAATCCATCTATCTTATTTCTCCTGAAAGTACAAGCATTATTCATGGTATCTCTGTGACTTTAATTCAAATGTCAAAGGGCTTGAAATTTGATGAAGTGATTGTTTTAGATGTAGAAAATGAGTCATATATTATCGAATATGATAAAAATCAGTTGTATATAGCAGCTGCACAAATTCACTAGAAATTCTTCTTTATTCCTATTACAGTCATAAAATCTTCATCATTAAACTGTCATTTTCAATAATAAATATATTTATATTTCTTTATAATAAAAATATGAAAACAGGCAAATGATGTATTTGAACATCACTCGCCTATTTTATTTTTCAGTCACGCCAATCCATATCTCAACAATCCCATCTTGACCATAATACTGAATATCTGGTGCTCCTGATTTCATTCGCCCAGTTATATATCCTGAATTCAATGGTTTGTATCGAGACTTTGGTAACCATTTTGTAATGGCCTGAACCTCTGTTTTTCCTATTGTTTCAATAGTACAAGGAAAAACTGCCCATGTCATAGCAGGTACTATATAACTATCTAATTCATTATCAATTGTCATATGACTTGAGACAGCAATATAATAATCAAATTTATGAGAATCATCTTCATATGTATTATAAACACTTATCCCAAACAATCCAAATGGTTCTTGATTCATCATAGGCATTAATGTGCTTTGAAAATCTTTTTCTTTGAACTCGTTCCATAACAAAGGAATTTCTTTTCTTCCCTTTTTTCTTTTATTTGTTGTATGTAAACAATAACCAATAACTCTAAAACTTTCTCTTTGTTCAATTCTAAATGGTACGTTCATATCTTTTCCTCCTTAATATAAAATGATTATAAAAGAAAATGATATTTTTGTCCTCTTTATTTATGCCAAAAAAGAAGAGGTTATATATTTGTCAAATTCATGAATTTTTTTATCATAATTTTCAGTAAAAAGCACTTCTGGTTGCTTTTTGATCAAATTCTGACATACAATATCTTCTTAAGTATACTCAAAGTTCTCTTTTCAAAATCATGCATAGTAATAATTTGACTCCCTTGATTTATTTTGTTTTTTAGATATTTTTTAACAAAATAAAAGAATTGAGCAAAAAATATATTACGTCTTACAGGATTGTTATCAAATAAGCTAAGAAGGGATTCTTGCTCATATCCGTTATTAAAATACAAAGATAATGCCGAATATCCAAATGTTATATCAGCGGCAAAAAAAGGATTTACTTTTACACATGCTAATTCATCAAATAACCAAATCGCTTCAAATATTGCTGCATCTCTTTTTTGAGGACTAGTTCTATAATATTGAGTATCTTCATTATTTAATTTATCAATATAATCAATGAATTGATCAATTGGTAAATATTTAACAGTATAAACATCATCTAAAGTCGCATAACCAAGATAATAATTATTAGATTCATTTTTAGGTAACAAACTTAATAATACTTCATCTTTTAATAATTCTTCTTTAGTAACGATATGATTATGAATCACCTAATCATTACAAATCAAATCTTTCGACTCAAGTAGTTAATAAAGAATTTGATGATTTTATACAACAATTAAGCATATTAGATAAAATTAAAAATGATGATGAAAAAGACATGTCTGAAGATACATGTCCAATTGATTTATTATAGTAAGTTTTATTTCTTTTTAGACTTCTTAGGATGCTCATATTTAATTAACTCGTCAACTGTACAGTCTAAATAAAAACAAAGTTTTGCAATTAAATTTGCGTCTATTCGTTGAAATTGATTACGACAATATTTATTAAAGTTTGGTCGAGGTAAATCTAAGTCTTTACAAATTTTATTTTTACTTATCCCTGCTTTCTCTAAAAGCTCTTCAATATTCATTTTTACAACTCCATAATCACTGTCCATTCGTTTTACCTCCATTGTATGTATTATTATATAGGAAAAATGACTTTACCATAATTTTCTATCCAAGACTTTCTGAAATTATCAATTTCTTTCATAATTTCTTGTCTTCATTTTAATAATGTTACTATGCCTTCAGTTGTAATTGTTCAATTATTTAATAACTGCTCTACTATTTATGATTTCTAATCTTTTTCACATTTCTATTCATGAGATGTCTGCCTAAATATCTATATAAAATTGTCTTCACTTTTGATAAATCCTGATGATGAACTTTTAACAGATCATCTGGACAATCATAAATCCCAAAATCTTGATTAATTCCTTCACTTTGGATATATGTATTATTTTTGTTCCAATCAATAATTGGATTTTGAAAATCAGTAACTGCCACACCATAGCCACAAAAAGCGCCTGTACATGATGAATTGAGTTTTTGTAATTGATTCAAATATAATTTATCCAAAATAAATCCTTCTAATTCATACCAAGAGCCATCATAATAAATTTCAACCCAACTATGAAATACATTCAAAGGAGCATTTTTATAAACAAAGCCAGTCATTGCACCTTTTTGCAACTTTTTATCAATTGTAAAGCCATGAATTCGACAAGGTATTTGGCATCCTCGCAATAATGCCATAAAAAGTGTTCCCTTTGTATTGCATTGTCCATACCCATCGGACAAGACACGAGATGCTGTCACATTATCATTTATATTGTATCCAAACAAAATATCATCACGAACAAAATTATAGATTTCAAGAATTCGATGAAATTCATCTAAATGCTTCCACCCTTTTCTTTCTATAAGTTCTTGAATTGATTTATTTGAATAATTTAACATTGGTGTTTCTTGTAAATAATTTTTCATTTTTGTTTTCCTTCCAATATCTTATCTTTTTGATTGCACCGAATTATTCTACTATATATTTCTATCATGTACAATATAATTCATCCACAAGCATCTAAAAAAGCATGGTTCATAAAGAATCATGCTTAGATATTATTTTAATTTATCAATAGAACCAGATTGAATATCATTTATATGTTTTCTGATTTCATCTATCGACCAATCCCACCACTTCATTTTAAGCAATGAAGAAATGATTTTCTCTGGAAAACGTTTTTTAATGACTTTAGCAGGAACTCCACCTACAATACAGTAAGGCGGAACATCTTTTGTTACAACTGCACGTGAACCAATTATCGCCCCATCCCCAATAGTCACGCCTGCTAAAATAATAGCTTCAAATCCTATCCAAACATCATTTCCAATAACAATATCACCTTTATGATCCCATGATGTTGAAACATCTTTGATATTTAAATTCCATTCTTCAAAAAACAAGGGAAAAGGATATGTTGATAATGATGACATTGTATGATTGGCACTATTTAATAAAAACTTTGCCCCACATGCGATAGAACAGAACTTGCCAATAACAAGAGTATCATGATTAATGGGATAATGATATAAAACATTATTTTTTTCAAATAATCTAGGATCATTAACAAAATCATTATATATTGTATAATCCCCAACTCTAATGTTAGGATGAGTAATAACATTCTGTAAATATATTGTTTCTTTATCTCCTGAACGGGGATATACTTTCATTTCTGGAATAGCCATAAAATCCTCCTATAATTATATTAAATATCTGTAACTATTCCAGAAATTACACTACAGTGCCTCATTCTAACCACCTCTTTTATGATGAGTATACAAACTCTACTATTAGTATAACATAAACATTCTTCACAAGAAAGTGAATAATTATTTCCATAATTGTAACTATATTTTCACTTTCTGCTTTTCATATCCTCTATTTATTTAGGTTTTATTCTGTCAGCTTTTATATAAACATATATGAAAAGACCTATTTTTAGGTCTTCAAAACAATATATTCAATTGAAAAGGTTAAATAACATTATTTTTGATTCATACCTTTTGTTAGGCATATAACTGTTTCAATTGCTTGTGTTTGTGGAAACATATCAAACGGATAAATATCTTGAGTTTGATATCCAATATCCCAAAACCATTGTAAATCTCTAGCCTGAGTAACTGGATCACATGAAACATAAATAACTTGCTGAGGTTGCAGAATATGAATGGCTTGAACAAATTCTTTTGTACTTCCCGCTCGAGGCGGATCCATAATCACACAATCAATTTGAGTACGTTGATTTGCCATATCTTTCATAAATTCAGTAGCATCCTGATTATAAAAATGAATATTATTAATCTTATTCATTTTTGCATTATTCACAGCATCCTTATAGGCTTCTTGATTCAGTTCCACACCAATCACCTGACTCACTCGACTGGCAATCATCATTCCAATTGTTCCAATTCCACAATAGGTATCTAAAACAGTTTGATTTTCTTTCACCTCTAACAAATCGCTAACCTTTTGATAAAGTCTTGTACACTGTTCATGATTAATCTGATAAAAAGATTGAGCAGATATCTTAAAAGTTAAACCACACAATTCATCAACAATAAAACCTTTTCCATATAGAACTTTTTCTTGTTGAGATAAAACAATACTCGTTTGTCGTTTGTTGACATTTAACACAACTGTTTTAACACTTGGACAAGTTTTCACCAATTCACTGCAAAAATTCTTAGAGCCTTTAAACATTGGCTCAGTAACCACCAAAGCTACTAAAGTTTGATTTGTTTGAACTGCCCTTCTAATTAATACATGTTTTAAAAACCCCTTATGTCTTTGGTGATCATAAATTGAAGTTCTATATTTTTTTAACAAAGATTGTATTTTTAATAAAATATGATGTGTTTCCTGATCATGTAACATACATTGTTGAATTGGAACAATCCGATGCGAACCTTCTTCATACAAACCATATTCATATCTTTGATTAAAAGCAATAATAACTTTATTACGATATTCAAATGGATTTTGCATACCTATAACAGAATGTACTTGAACAGGAAATTTTTGAAATAATTTCTGACAATATTTTTGTTTTTTGATGAGTTGTTGGGAATAATCCATATCTAGATATTGACAACTCCCACATCGTTGACTCATTTGACATTTCATATATTTTCCTTCTCTCTTTGACTAAGATTTTTTCTTATTTTTTAAATAAAAAAGTAAAAGCATTGCTGCTCTTACTTTCGTTTTCATACAAGACGATTGAAAGGGATGAGCGTCTTTGAAATGAATAATAACATATCCATGTATGAAAACAATATGCAAACCAGATATAATTTCATATACCCTTTCCAATACAAATGTTGATTGGCAACTGGCTGTCATTCTCATATGAGATTAGACCCTATAGCTTTGCGTCACTATTTTTCAATAGTTTTGCTATTTACATATCTGGGCACATTGTAACATTTTTCAATAAATTTGTATAGTCTGAATTATAAAGTTTCAATAAATGAAACAAGCAATTGGTAGGTTTTGAGAAAAGATTCTAATTCTAATTTTTCATCTGGAGTATGAATATCGGACATATTTGGCCCCATTGTTACAATATCTAATTCAGGGATTTTCCCTTTCAAAACACCTGTTTCCAATCCTCCATGAGTTGCAACCTCTTTTAATTTGAGACCAGTATATTGCTGATAAAAAGCTTGAAATTGACTCCTTAATTGAGAACTTGGATCGTAATCCCAACCCGGATAATCTCCTGACACCTTAACATAAGCATTATATAAAGAGGCAATTAATTCTAATTGTAAAGACAGCTCTACGCGAATACTCTGTAATGGTGAACGAATAGAATAATCTATAGTCACACAATCATCATGAGTACGAACAACTCCCATATTTAATGACACTGTTGTTAAACCAGCAATAACTTGTGACTTTTCTATCATACCATTAGGTGCTAAATACATAATTGAAATAATAGCCTCACTATCTCGTGAACATATACACACTGGACATTCTTCTTCATGAATAGTGATAGAAACACCTGGATCACTCATTTCTAATTCTTTATAGATATCATTCTGATAGGCTTGAACCAATTCATAAAGTGATTTAAAAGGATTAGAACTTGCAAAAGCCACAGTACATTCTCTTGGAATTGCATTGTTTTTTAATCCACCAGTTATATCGATTAAACGAATGTCCATACCTTCTTTTAAGAAATGGTATAAAACTCTAGCAGCAATTTTATTAGCATTTCCTCTGCCTTTATCAATACACTCTCCAGAATGACCACCTAAGAGCCCTCTAACTTCTAAAACATATACTGGAGAATCATTATCTTCACCCGTTATCTGTTTCGTAATCATCAAATCATTTCCACCAGAAGATGATGTACATGTCTCACCTTCTGTTTCACTATCTAAACCAATCATTCTTTTAGCAGATAATTGAGTTTCATCTACTCCAAATGCACCAAATAATCCTACCTCTTCTTGCACTGTAAAAACACATTCTAGAGGCGGATGCTTTAAAGAATCATCAGTTAAAATTGCTAACATGTAACAAACCCCATAACCATCATCAGCACCTAAAGTTGTTCCATTGGCATGTAAAAATCCATCTTCAATATACAAATCAAGTGGATCATTTTCAAAATCATGCTGGCAGTCATTATTCTTCTCATTGACCATATCTATGTGAGCCTGTAACATGAGTGGAACATGACTTTCATAACCATGACTTGCATCTTTATAAACAATCACATTATTCATTTCATCTCTAAAACAGCGCAAATTATGCTCTCTCGCAACAGATTCTATATAATCAGCAATCCTTTGCTCATTATAAGAACCATGAGGAATCTTTGCGATTTCTTCAAAATAATTAAAAATTGGAATACTTGTATCTAAAACAGCCATTTCTTATCCTCCTTATATTAATGTCCGCAATATCAATTCAGTAATACCAGAATTCATTGACAATTCTACTCTCATAATCTTAGGATGACTGCGATATTCTCTACGAATCATATCACGTAAAACTGTTCCATTATGATAACCATGAATAATTCTGATTATATATGTCCCCCTAGTCGCTTTTTTTAAGGCAGCATTTATAGTTGTTTTTGCTTGAAATTGATTCATACCATGAACATCAATTTCCATTATTCCTGAATTCATATCATCACCTACACTTTATTATATCAACTCTTATACAAGTTGTCTATTCATCCACTTTCCGCTTTGATAACGCCAAACAAAGAAAATGCAACGTACACCCCAATCAACAAACATAGCTATCCAAACACCCAATAACCCCATATTCATATATTGTCCTAATACATAACTCAAACAGAATCGAAAGATCCACATAGAAAGTGCTGAAACAATCATTGTATATTTGGCATCATTCGCTGCCCTTAAGGCATTGGGGAATGTAAACGATAATGGCCAAATCGTTATTGCTATGAGTCCATGTAAGAAAATACACTGGTATGCTAAATCGGTTGTCTCTCTAGATAGAGAATAAAATGGTAAAATCAATGGGGTCGCCATTAAAAGAATAGCAATCAAGATAAACATGGATAAATAAGTAATTTTCATTAGTTTTTTGATATAATATCTTGCTTGATCATATTGATTTGCTCCCGCACACTGTCCTACAACAGTCACCATAGCTAATCCCATTGCCATACCAGGGATAATCTGCATTTGAGCTAAATTATTTGAAACTGCATTAGCTGCAATTGAATAGGTCCCAAACGTCGCTATCAAACTTTGGACAAGAATTTTTCCAAATTGAAACATACCATTTTCTAACCCAGATGGTACTCCTATAGAAAGAATCTTACGAATATAAATTCTATCAAATGACCAATGTTTAAAATCTTCAATGCGAAGTTCGTTATCTGAATGTGATAATACATATAAGATGACACAACATGCGATAGCACGTGCAATCAAAGTTGCCAAAACCGCTCCAAAAACACCCCATTGAAATCCATAAATAAAAACCGCATTTAAAACAATATTAATAACATTCATAATAGCACTATTAACCATTGAAATTTTTGAATTCCCAGTCGCTCTAAAAAGTGCTGCTCCTGAATTATATAATGCAATAAATGGATATGATATAGCTGAAAATAAAAAATAAATTTCTGCATTTTTCATCACATCAATATCTACATCTCCAAAAATCAAATGCAATAGTGTTCCATTAACAGCAATCACAACAAGCATAATGATTGCTGATAGAATAGCAGTAATCATTATGAGTTGCTTAGCTGAATAACGAGCTCTTTCATGTGATCCCTGTCCTATAAATTGAGCAGCTACAACTGCTCCGCCAGTTCCCAAAGCAGCAAAAATATTAATTAATAAAATATTAATTCCATCTACTAAAGAAACTGCTGAAACAGCAGCTTCGCCAACATTGGACACCATAATTGTATCTGCAAAACCAACTGTTACTGCTAATAACTGTTCAATAACAAGTGGAATAATTAATTTTTTTAAATCTTGATTTGTAAACATCATAAAACCATCTCCTCATATGGTTTTATTATATACCTAACTTTATTGACAAACTAATTCTTTCAATTTTTGAAATTCATCTTGATTCAATTGACGATATTCTCCATAACCTAAAGAAGCATCTAATACAAGACCGGCAAATGCAATTCTCTTGAGGTCAACAACCTCATTTTGGCAAGATAAAAACATCTTTTTTACCTGATGATATTTTCCTTCGTGGAGAGTCAAATAACATTGATGAGTATTTATAAGTTCTAATTGAGCTGGCAGACAACATATATCTTGATCTATCACTATTCCCATTTCAAACCTATATATAGAATTCTCATCAATTGGAAAACGGGTCGTTACCAAATATGTTTTTGGCTGATGATTTTGTGGTAATAATAAGGCTTTGACAATAGATTTATCATTTGTTAAAAGTAAAAAACCAGTTGTATCCTTATCTAATCTACCAACACAGATGCAATCATTTCTTTCAATTAAATCAACAACACACAAATGATTTTTATCATAATTAGCACAAATATAACCTTTAGGCTTGTTCATCATATAATAAACAAAAGGCTGAGAGTGAATTGCTTTTCCAAATACATTAATTTTATCATCATCATGAACGACGTAGCGATGATCATTTATAACTTGATTATTGACCTCAACAAATCCATGTTTGATTAATGTTCTACACTCATTCATATTCCCCAAATTATTTTTCATTAAAATAGAATATAGTGGTTTAATGTGAATTCCTCCCTCTCCAACAATCATTTGATCGTATATTATCATTATTCTTAATCAGAACATAAACTTGACTTCCTCTTTTATATTGAGGATTTTTTTCCAAAATATCCTGTAAAACAGATAAACGTTTATGGCCATCTAAGCATAGATACTTATTATCCTTAATAATAAGTTGTATTGGAAAAGAAAAACCAATTCTCATAACAGAATCATATAGATTCTGGTCATAATCACGATATTGATAATTAATTTGTGATATATCAACTTTAATAATCCGCATAAGTCCACCTCATTGTCTGCATTATAACATTTTTTTCTGAAAAGAAAAATATTTATCTTTTCACTTTTATTCATGATATAATAAAGAATAAGGGAGGTCATCACATGAATATCTTATTAAGTCGTATACTTACATATTTGAATGGTACTTTATTTCATGATTTTCATTATAAAATTTGCACATTTATCATCTTTCATTATTTAGAAATAGAAGATATGAGCGAAGAAGAATTCTTACATAAAGGATGTTTTAAGAAAGAACAGCTCTACTCTTTTATATCTTTGCTAGGATTTGAAACTTATGAAGACTTTAGACAAACATTGATCAATCATTATCAAACACGATTAAATCAAATTCGTGTCAGAATGGTTGGCGTTGATAGTCGTGATTTGATTAGAAATATGGACAAAGATTGTACTGATGAAGAAATGGAAAAAACGATTAGTGACATTTGTAAAAAATTATATCATGCAAAAAGAATTGTTGTTTTTGGTGCATTGTATCCAATTTCAATTGCGATTGAATTGCAAACAGACATGATTACATTTGGAAAGCCATTTATTCAATATCATAGTTATGATCCAATTGTTCTAGATGAAAAAGATGTTGCTATAGTGATTAGTGCAACAGGACGATATCTAGAAGGATTTAAGAAATCGAGAACAGATGTTCATATTGACAAGGCTCAACAAATTCTGATTACACAAAATAAAAAATATACACGAACAGAAGCAACAAATAATTGCAAAGTGATTTATGTTCCTGGCAAATTTGATAGTATTAATTTCAATTATCAAATCATGACTATCTGTGATTTAATCCGTTTACATTATTTTCAACAATATTATTTATAAGAAGCTGAGCTTCTTTTTTTGTTATTAATGAAAATTTTTTATCAAATGATAAATTTTTCCAAAAATATTAACAAAGAAAGTAGAAATCTTTTGAAAAAGTGATATAATGATTACGTTATTCAAGATGGAGGTATAAGATGAAGAAAACATATGAAGGTAAAACAAAAGATGTATTTGAATTAGACAACGGAAATGTTATGTTAAAATTTAAAGATGACTGTACTGGTAAAGACGGTGTCTTTGATCCAGGTGAAAATGCAGTTGGTTTAACAATTGATGGAATTGGAAAAGCAAATCTTGAAACATCAGTTCACTTCTTTGAAATTTTAAAAGATGCTGGTGTTAAGACACATTATGTGAGTGCAGATGTTGACAATGCAACAATGGAAGTTCTTCCAGCAAAAGTATTTGGAAAAGGATTAGAAGTTATCTGCCGTTTAGTTGCTACAGGAAGTTTTATTCGCCGTTATGGTTCATTAATTGAAGATGGTACCGAATTACCTGGTGGTTTAGTTGAATGTACTTTAAAAGATGATGACAATGGAGATCCATTAATTACAAAAGATGCTTTGGTTGCATTAAATGTAATGTCCGCTGCTCAATATGATAGTTTAAAAGAACAAACATTAAAAATCACTCAAATTGTTGCTGATGATTTAAAATCAAAAGGATTAAAACTTTATGATATTAAATTTGAATTCGGTTATAATAATGATGAAGTTATCTTAATTGATGAAATTGCATCAGGAAATATGCGTGTGTACAAAGATGGTAAAATTGTTGAACCTGTTGATTTAACAAACTTTATCTTAGAAAAATAAATGATACCCCACTTTATGTGGGGTATTTTATTTGAGATAAACGCTCCTTTTGTTTCGTTGTCTTTACTCTATAAATACAAAAGTTATTGCCTTTAATAAGCAATAACATTTCATATAAATTATAAAAGTTTTTATTGTTTTAAGAATATACGATCATTATAGTCATGAGTAGAAGAAGAATACAAATGAATTAACTCTTCAACACTCATCTTTTCTCTTTTATCACCTTCAATAACAGCTATAACTTGTCCATCTTTCATAATCATAGTTTTGTTTCCATATTTAAGAGCATCTTCCATATTATGAGTAATCATCAAAGTTGTAATTTGATGTTCTTCAACAAGTCGTGAAGAAATTTCCAGTACCTTTTGAGCTGTTTTAGGATCTAATGCAGCAGTATGTTCATCCAGCAATAAAAGTTCAGGTTTTACATATGTCGCCATGAGCAATGTCAATGCTTGTCGCTGCCCTCCTGAAAGTGTACCCACTTTCATGTCTAGTCTTTCTTCTAAACCAAGATTTAGTTCAGCAAGCGCTTGTTTCATTTCCTGCTTATGCTTATGAGAAAACAATGTTAAACGAAAATGCTGACCGCGTTGTGATGCTAAAGATAAGTTTTCCTCAATTGTCATTGAAGGTGCAGTTCCTTTTAATGGGTCTTGAAACAATCTACCAATAAAACGTGAACGTTTATATTCTGGCATGTGACTTAAATCTTGACCATTTAAGATAACTTGTCCCTCTGTGGCCTCTACAGCTCCTGAGATTGTTTGAAAAAGAGTTGATTTACCTGCCCCATTACTACCAATAATTGTTACAAAATCACCTTTCTCTAATTCGAGATTCACATGAGAAAGAGCAATTTTTTCATTAACTGTTCCCTGATTAAAAACAACTGAAATATTCTTCAATTCTAACATTATGAGCGCCTCCTTTTCATATTAGCTGATGCAATAGCAATAACTACCAAAACAGCTGATAAAAGTTTTAAGTCTCCTGAAGGCAACCCTAGCTGTAAGGCGACTGTTAATACAGCACGATAAAAAATAGCACCAAAAACCACTGCTACCAATTGAAAAACAACCTTATCATTCTTGATAAAAGTCATCCCAACAATGATGCTAGCCAAGCCAATGACCATCATACCAGTCCCGCTATTAATATCAGCAAAAGTTTGATGTTGAGCAAAGATAGCTCCAGCCATTGAGACAAATCCATTAGCTAAAGACAAGCCAAGTATTTTCATTTTATTTGTATCAATTGAACTTGCACGAACCATGTCCTCATTATCACCACAAGCTCGTAATGCTAACCCTAATTGTGTTCTTAAGAAATAATGAAGACAAAAACAAATGAGCAATACAATAATTAAAATGATAATGACTTTATGATAGGGATCGAATGATTCAAATGTAGTGAACAATGTACGATATTCAAATAAAGAAATATTAGGTGAGTCATCCATAATCCTTAAATTCAGAGAATAAAGACCTGTCATTGTTAAAATCCCTGCCAATAATGGCATAATCTTAAACTTTGTAATTAACAAACCTGTCACAAGTCCAGCAATACATCCTGCAAAAAATGCAGCAATCATACCAATTAGTGGCATTGCATGAACTGTAAATATTGCACTTACTGCACATCCTAATGTGAAACTTCCATCAACTGTTAAATCTGGTAAATTTAATATTTTATAGCTTATATAAAGACCAAGGGACATAATCGCAAATATGCCCCCAAGTTCTAATGCTCCTAAAATGATCGTTAAATTCATATCCTCAACTCCTATTTTATCATTGATAATGATTTATCATTTTTGATACTTTCTGGTAATTCAATACCTAATTGATTTAAAACACTTTGATTGACATAAATATTTAAATTATCTTTAAATACTTTTACTGGAATATCTTCAATTTTTGTTCCTTTTAAAACTTTGTCAACCATATTAGCTGTTTCTTTTCCTAGTTCTTCATAATTAATACCAACACTTAAAAATCCACCATCCTGAACCATTGAATCAGCACCAACATATAAAGGAATCTTTGCTTTTGCACAAGCTGTTCCCACAACATTCATTGCACTTGCAACAGTATTATCATTTGGAGCAAATACAGCATCACACTTACTTGTTAAGACATCAATAGCTGTTTGTACTTCATTAACATTTGTGACTGTAGCTTCTATCAATTCAATATTCTTGCTCTTCGCATATGTTTTTGCTTTTTGTATATTTGTTACTGAATTCGCTTCACCTTTATTATAAATAACTCCTAACTTTTTAAGATTTGGATTAATTTGTAATGCTCTTTCCAAAATCAGTTCAACCTGAATTTCATCACTTGTTCCAGTAATATTCTTATCTGGTTTTTCTAACGAATTTGTTAACTTAGCTCCAACTGGATCACTAACTGCTGAAAAGATAATGGGTGTATCTATTGATAATTTAGCAGCTGCTTGAGCCACAGGAGTTGCAATAGCCATCACAACGTCTGGATTCTGTGCTTTAAATTCCTGTATAATACTGGCCGCTGTGTTGTTATCCCCTTGTGCATTCTTGAAGACATATTCAATATTCTTACCCTCTTCATATCCTAATTCTTTCATTTGTTTATCAAAAGAACTCTTAATTGTATTTAATGAAGTATGTTCTACCAATTGTATAATAGCCACTTTCTTTATGTCTTTTACATTTGTAGATGCATCATTGCTCCCACATCCTACCAACATATTTGCAGCTAACCCTGCAGCAAATAAACCTTTAATTAATTTTGTTTTCATTTTCTTCTTCTCCTTTTTTATTTTGTTTTTTAAATTATAAGGAGCTACACCATCGATTCATTTTCATATTTTTTATTCCTCCCCCTCTTGTTAGCATATAAATAAAAAACACCTATCCTCTCAAAAGGACAGATGTATATATCTGCGGTACCACCTTTATTGGTTCATTGAACCCACTCTGTAAAATGCTAACACATTTTTGCTTGATAACGTAAGCCAACGTCTCAGGATACTTGTTACCGTTCCCCTTCGCCCTCGCAGGTCCATTTACTTAACTGCCATTACCTAGTTTCCACCACCCTAAGCTCTCTACAAATACATTTTTAAGTTTTATCTCCCACTCATCGGTTTTCTTGTCTATAATTTACCATAACTACAATATGATGTCAATATTAAAATGTTACATATTTTCATTTTTTCCTAAATATATGTACATTATTTCTTTTTTTATTAAATATAACATTTTTTTAAACCAAATATTCTATAGTTCCTATCATATGTAATTGAATAATACATTCTATCTTGACATTAAAATCACCTTTACCAGAAGTATGAGAGGATTGGTCTGCTGTAACCTTCAAAATAAATATATTTCATAACTGGAATTGTTTATCCTGCCATATCAGCTGTGATTTTTTTGTCAGTAATTAAAAACTGAGATCTATTGACACTTTCTTTAGGTTGCAACTTCACTACTTGCCATAAAAAAGATGCAGTATCAAAGCCTATGTTCTTAAGCACATTATTGATTTTTTCATCATAACCAACAACATCAATATTTGTTTATCCCGCTAGAGACTATTATCTATTACACATTGATTCGTTTCCTTTGTATAAATAACTATAGTAGAATGATTATATTGATATTTCATATAAGTGACATTTCCATCTTCATAGCGTAAACTTTGAATAACTCCAACTCCATTTGCCTTTGAAACATATAACGACAATAATGTGCTGTCTGTTTCTGTATATGTTCCAGAATGAGATAAATATTTACCCTCCAATGACAAACGATCAGAATGTGCACCACTCCTTGCTTGACTCAAAACAGCCTCGGCTTCATTTAAGATTTTCTTTTCTTGAATATTATCCATATAACTTAAAGAAATAGGTACAACAATAGCCATCAAAACTGCTAAAAGTGTTATTGTCACAATCACTTCTATTAATGTAAATCCTTTTATGTTTTTCATGGCTATTCCCCTCCTTTATATCATTTGTTGAAGTTCTGAAACATTATCAGAATATTGAAGTGCTGCATCCTTTGTAATTACGCCTTGTCTCATTAATGATGCAAGACACATGTTTAAAGACTGCATTCCCAAATTCATTCCAGTTTGTATTAAACTATTAATTTGATGTCCTTTATTTTCACGAATCAGATTTTGAACAGCTGGTGTAGCAAGCATGATTTCCAAAGCTGCAACTCGTGAATTTCCGTTTGCTGTTGGTATTAATTGCTGTGTTACAACTGCATTAAGTACACCAGATAACTGTGTACGAATTTGTTCTTGTTTATGAGGTGGGAAAACATCTACAATACGGTCAATTGTCTTTGCCGCTCCAATCGTATGCAAAGTCGAAAAAACAAGATGTTCGGTTTCTGCTAATGTCATTACAGCTTGAATTGTTTCATAGTCACGCATTTCACCAACTAAAATAACATCCGGATCTTCTCTCAGTGCACTTTTTAATGCCATGTCAAATGATTCAACATCAAATTCAACCTCTCTTTGATGGATGAGTGCCTGTTCTTGATTATAAACATATTCAATAGGGTCTTCTATCGTTAAAATATGACATTTTCTATTTTGATTAATTTCATTAATCATTGCAGCTAGAGTTGTTGATTTTCCTGAGCCAGTTGGCCCAGTTAACAAAACCAATCCTCTATTTTCTTGAGTTAATTGCCTAAGCACAGGTGGAAGGTGAAGTTCATCCAAGGAACGGATACGCTCATAAATAATTCTTAGTGCAGCACATAACTGCCCTCTTTCTTTGTAGACATTAACTCTGTAACGATTCATATTCTCAACATAAACCAAATCAATATCCTTACCTTGTTCTAATTTTTCTTTCTGAGAAATACTCAGCATTGATAAAATCATAGCAACAACATCATCAACTGAATATGAATGCTCATACGGATATAGTATTCCATTATTTCTAATCATAATATTGTTTTGTCCACCTAAATGAACATCAGAATAGTTATTCTCTCTTGCTACATGTAATATATCATTTAATGATTGCATTTCATTTCACCTATCTTTCATAATAAGAGATCTTTAATAATTCACTCACAGTTGTTTTACCATCCTCAACCAATTTCAAAGTCTCATCAAATAAAGAACGATAATTTTGATGTTGACGAACATAATCAGAAATATCACTAATATCTACTTTTTCACTAATCATCTTACGGATTGTCTTATCAATAACAATCATTTCATGAATGGCAACTCGTCCTCTATAACCTGTATGATGACAAGCAGGACACCCATCACCCTTATAAACATACTCAATTTTCTTGCCAAGAATACGACAATCATCCTCACTTGTTGCGACTTTCTTAGCACAATTAGGACATACTTTTTTTACCAATCGTTGTGCAACAATCCCAACAACGCTATTAGATACCATATAAGGTTCTATTCCCATATCTTCCAATCTCACAATTGTACTAATAGCATCATTAGTATGTAAAGTTGATACAACCAGATGCCCAGTAATAGCAGCTCGTACAGAAATAGAAGCTGTCTCAGCATCACGTGTTTCCCCTACCATAATAATATCAGGATCCTGTCGCAAAATAGCTCTTAAACCACTCTCAAATGTTAACCCAGCAACATTATTAACCTGCATTTGATTAATACGATCTAAAGTCTTTTCTACAGGATCTTCAATTGTTAAGATATTTACATCCTTTTTTGCAAGTTTCTCCATAATCATATACAAAGTTGTTGTTTTTCCAGAACCGGTTGGTCCAGTTACATAAATAATTCCATTTGGATTGTCCATCATCATCTTCATTTTATGATAATTCTCTTCATTCATCCCAAAATGGTTGGCATAATCAATAGGCGTATGAGAATTAAGATATCTTAATACAATCTTTTCACCATGAACAGTTGGAACAATAGATACACGAAGATTCATTTTCTCACCGTTAATAGTAATTACAAAATGCCCATCTTGAGGAATTCTTTTTTCAGAAATATCAAGGTTTGCTAAAATCTTTGTTCTTACTACCAATGCATTATGAATATTTCTTTGAAGTTTCATTGATTCAATGAGCATTCCATCAATTCTCATACGAACAACAGTTTCGTTTTGAAATGGTTCAATATGAATATCAGAAACATTAGTATTGAATCCATTTGTCAACAAAGAATTCAATAACTTTACAACTGGTGTATCATCTGTTTCACTATCAAAGATTTCTTCATCTGATATTTGAAACTGATTTGTCTGTGTATTTGCGACCTCTGCAGCTGTTTTTGCACGTACCTGCGAATAATAATAGGAAATAGCATCATTTATTGACTGTGCAGTTGTCAAAGCAATTGATAAATCCATACCAGTAACCAAACGAATATCTTCAAAGCCATAAAAATTCATCGGATCACTTGTTATTACATTCAAAATATTCCCATTTATCTCATAAGCAAGTATATTATACTTCATAGCCAAAGGCTCTGGTATTTTCCCAACTGCCTCTGTATCAATATTGATATTATTTAAATTGACAAACGGCTCTCCTAACTTTACAGAGAGAGCCTGCAAAGTTTGTTCTTCGCTCACAAATCCTAAATCAATAAGATGTTGTCCTAACCTCTTACTACGATCTTGTTTTTGAGCATCAAGAGCCTGTTGCAATTGTTCTTCATTAATATATCCCTGCTCTTTTAAAACCTCACCAATTGGTATCATTTTCATACACATCACCACTTTCTAATATAGTTTCTTCCAAACAAATTGATTTGTAAAGTTAAATTCCCCACCAGGATTCAAATAATTACTATATAACAAATCATCAGTATATTGACTGCCTAGTTTATTTTTAATATTCTGTATTGTTTGTTCTGTTAAAATATCCATCTGCACTTCAAAATGACTCTTTAATGCACCATTATTAGCAACTGATAAAACACTATCACCTACAACATATGCACTATTTTCATCATAATCAATTTTGATTTCTTGCCATCCAAAAAAACCATTCGATTTTTCACCTGGTTTGGCATCATTATTAAAAACACGATAATAATAATGATAATAATCTCCTGTTACAACTTGATCCTTAATTTTTACGAAATCTGTCGCCTTGGTAGGCGTTTCATTATAAAAAACATGATATGAGTTATTATTTTCAGGAATATAAGTAGGAATCTTATCCAAATCTATATTATTTAATTTTGATATAACTGTCTTTTTATCATATGCAACATACTCATTATCAGGTATATTATAAACTGTTTCTTGAGCAACTTCTTTAGAAATTTCTTCCCATTGCTTATTCCATTGATCAGTAGGCTTAGCATTCCAACTCGCATCAACTATTCTCCTGTAATACTTCCCCTCAAAAATAATAACATCTCCAATACTATACCGACTCTGTTCTGTCCATTCAGAAGTTAATCTCTTCCAAAAACTTGATGATGTTCCAGGAACATCAGAACCACTATTTGTTGTGGCATTGTACATCCACCAATATCCATTATGAAAAACTCTATCACCAAATCGATAAAAGTATGAAGTCGAATAAAACCATCTATTCGTTCCTAAAGCCATTGATAATAATTGATCATGAACTGTCCCATCTCCCTCTTTTGGATTTTCAATAACAGGTTCAGTATACTTTTTGTTGTAAAATAACCAATACCCATTATAAGACAACTCATAATAATCAGCTGTATATAATGCTTGTTTTTGAATATCTTCACTGACTGACAAGTTCATAAACATGACCGTATCTCTACTGCTATAAACATTCTCTTTATGGTAATCTAAAAGACTATATTTCATATCAATACGTTGTTTATTTTCATAATCCCCTTTAATATAGACAGATAAAATATCAGAATTATAAAACTCCTCACCAAATACCTTTTGCCCATCATGATAAAGATAGCCATCTTTGATATAGATATAATGCCAATTATTATCTTTTTGATAATTAGGTGCATACTGACTATCCTCTTTTACAAAACGAACATCTGTAGAATAAATGATTTCCCCTCTTATAAAATCAATAGTTGAATCAATTTTACGTTTATTTAAATCTGTCTCAACAGTTGTGCCCATAAACTTTGTAGAAGAAAGAATCATTGAACCCGCAATCAATAAAACAATTGATGCAATAGCAATAGACACAATTATTTCTATAAGAGTAAAACCATGTCTATTCTTTCTCATTACTATCGCCTCCTTATTTTTTTATACAACTTTACCAAAATAAAGTTCTGTTGATTGATCAGTAACAAAGTTCAATTGCTGAATTGAATCAAATGAATATTCTTTATTGTTAATTTTTACCTTTTTATTCATTAACTCAGCCTCTAATGCTTCTATTCCAATTAACTTGCCATCATTGTCAAAATCTAAATAAGCAACTTTGCTATTATCAGTACTATAATTTAAAATCAAACTTCTGGTTCCAATTTTCTTAACAAAACCATAAACTTTGACTTTGTTTTCACTTAGTATTGAGTCACCATCGATGCAAAACCATTTTATTTCATATGATGATCCCTTTAACCACTCTAAATAATCATTTTCAAATATAATATTTTCTAATTGTAACTGAGAAATATCAGGACTATTTACCAGATATTTACCAACAGCATTTCCAAAGATAAAACTGTCCATTGTTTTATCGACGGATTCAGCAACAGAACCAATTGAATCAAAATAAAATTCTTTATTAATTTGAGTCAATTCTTTATAAGACTTAGGTAGAACAGAAAGAGCACTATTGAGAACATAAAAATCCGCATCATAACATTCTGTTGGCTGCACTGGCTCTTCTTGAATTATAGAAGGTAACAGCTGTGCTTGGGTTTTAGGAATCAATTTATGTAATTGAATATCAAAAGGGTTTTTCGTTGTAACACTATCTTTCACAAATTCTTTTGTCATAGCAATAGTATGAGTAGAACCATTAGCAAAAACAATTGTCATATTTTTTTCATTACTCTCTTTAATGACATTTTCATTTTCTGATATGAGATCATTATATAGGGTATTTGTTGTTGTCTTAATCAATGAACCTTCTGAAGCTATTATAGATACATTATAAAAACCTACTAAAAACATAGTTCCAGCTACAGCAATTATTGCAAATGTGACAAGCGATTCAATCAGTGTAAAACCTTTACTATTCAGACTCTTCATGAAACTCATCTCCAATCTGTGAATACACTTTTTTATACCAAATATTTTTATGTTTTTGCATTGTAAGTTGGACTTCTTCAGTTTGATGATTATAGATTGATGTCACTTGAATATACAATAAGTTAGAATTAACTTGATCATATTTAATAACAACTGAAATATCTCCCCCAAGACCATCAGGCAAATTTACTTTTGAAATTTCTAGTGGTTGTGATGTAGATTGAGGTAAATAAAATGATGATTGTGACTCAACTGATAATTGTCCAGCAATAGCATCAACAACTGAAATTCCATTTAAATACGCTTGTTTACGTGCATGTTCATAGACTGAACGCTTTTGATAATTAACAGCAATAGCCAAAGCAGTACCTAGAACTATAAAAATGATGAGGACAATGACAATCCCTGTAATAATTGTAGAACCTCTTTCATCATGTCTTTCCATCATTTTCACCTCTTTTATGAATTGGCCATATAAACAACAATTGTTAATGTTGCACTTGTACCTGAACCTTGTGTAGAAGATGAGGTTGTATAAGTGAATTTCGAAATCTCTATACCCTTCATCTTATTTAAAGTATCTATTGTATTCGTAATTTGTACTAATGAACCTGATACAGAAACATTAACTGTTGCTTGTGTAACATATTCTGATGTTTCTTCATCAGTAGGAGTCTGATCTGTTGTGGCAGTTTTAACTGAGGCAGGTTTCACATCAGAGATTGCAAGAGAAACAGGTTTTAAACCATTTGTTAAAAATGCTGTTGTCAATAATTTATCAATCTTTTCATTTGATAATTGAGAATTATATTTATCAATAATCGTTTTTAAACTATTCTTTTTTATTTTTAATTCATCTGGTGCTAATAGATATTTTGAAAGATCACTTTGCTTTGAAGTGTTTAAAGCCAAGGCATTTTGATAAGTTTGATTTAATTCACTACTTTTATCCAATGAAGGTGTAATCAATAGAAACCAGCCACCCACTACAATGAAAAAGCAAATTAATGTATATAACAATTTCTTTTCTCGCTGGGTTAAATGTTCATAGAGTTCTTTCATATTACTGTGCACCCCCATTCAATGTTAGTACCAAACTAAAATTATAATACAATACGACTGTATCAGTAGTGATTTCTTGTCCTGTTAAAGGATTTGTTTCTCCTGTTCCTTGTGAGGTAGTAGAAGAGCCTTGTTGATAACCTGTGTATGTGATTTGAGCATAATCTTCAGAGTTACGTAATATTGTAACATACTTCTCAATATTTTGAACATTACTTGATGTATAAGAGACTGTCATCTCTTTAGAATCCTGATTATATGAAATAGAGTTTAATGTCATTCCAGACAATAACTTCTTTTGTAATTGCAAAATATTTTGCTTATCTATTTTAGATAATCCAGATACATAATTATCAATAGCTTCTAATGAACTATATGTTCCTTGTAAAACAGTCAACTCATTATAAGGTTCTTTATCTGTTGAATCAATTTTAAGTTGTAATTCCTCATTTGAAAGATTCACCTCATCAATTTGCTTTTGCAAATGATAATTACTTATAAACAAATAAAGATAAATAGCTCCAAAAAACACAATTAATGATAAAGGAATTGCAATCAATCTGACAACTTTTGATGACTTTGAAGGACCTTCTTTACGATTGTAGGCCGCAAGTAAATCTAATTCTTTATTTTGAATTTTAGAAAACATAATGACGACCTCACTTTCTTTTCAAATAGCCAATGGGATATGCATAATCATTCACATCAAATTGATGTGTATTATTTTTAACTGCATAGATAGCTTTTGAATTTGGTAATCTTCCTACAGTTAAATTTAATGATAGTCTTACTCTTTCAAACAATTGAATTTCTTCTCCATGTTTTAAACCAAAGAAATAAATATCACTCATTGGTAAGTTTTGATGACTAGAAGAAGCAAATTGTTTAAGTTGTGATATCGCATTAATAACTTCATTCTCAAAATCAGTTGTCCCTCGATTTGCAAAAATACGTGAACGGTTGGTTAAAGCGTATTCATTATTCATAAATAATACACTAATCAAGTTCTGACCATCCACTTGACAAACTGCATATGTTTTATCTAAGAATCCACTTAACTCATTAACCAAGGAAATTAGCACATTAATTGCATAATCAATAGCTATGACTCTAATGCCCACTTCTTCAAAAAGTGTTAGATAACTACCAATAAATTGCCTTTCAACTCCGACACAAAATATTTTACTTGCTCCTTTGGCAGAGTCATCATCACCAAGATAAGCAAAATCATAAACAATATCTTCGCTATTACTATCAATAGCAGACAATTCATCTTTAACAAATTGCAAAATTTCACTTTCACGCATTTTGGGAACACTCGCTGCTTTTGCTAAAATTTTTGCACTATCAACAATTAAACACGTCTCATGAACTCCTCTATCATAAACTGTTTTTAAGCTTCGCTTCATTTCATTTTCATCAATAATCACTCCATTTAACATTGTCCCCTCTTTAAGAGGAATTTGAAAATAATCGACAACTCTTAAAACATCACGTTTAGCTTCAGCAGTCACCACAGAAATATTTTCGTTTGAAATATAAATAACTGTTCCACTTTTCATTTCTCTTTCCTCCTATTTCCCACCAATACTTCCATATAAAGAATAGAGCGGAAGCATGACTGAGACTATAATTGTTCCAATGATAACACCTAATATAATAATCATTAATGGTTGCAATAAAGTAACCATCTTCTCTGTAGCTAATTCGGCTTCATAATCAAAATCATCAGCCACATCCAATAATGTTTGATCCAGTTTACCACTTTCTTCACCAATATAAACTGAACTAGATAACTTTGGATCAAACCCATCAACACTTGAAATGGCTTGACTTAGATTTGTTCCATCTCTAACCTGTTTAATGACTTCATCAAATTGATTCTCAATGTACTTATTATTTATTGTTGCTTTAGCAAGTTCAAGAGAATTCAGCATAGAGACTCCACTCGTATATAAAGAACTCATACTTCTTGCAAAACGTGCAGTATAAATAATACTTGTTAATCTGCCTACTTTTGGACAATGAATCTTAAAGCGGTCCCAAGCAAATTTTACTTTAGGAACCTTAATAGACATTGTGATGAAACATATAAGCACTAAAATCCCAATCAAAAACCATTCCCAATAAGCTGTCATTGCTTTAGAAATGCCAAACATAATTTGTGTAATCAAAGGAATTGGAGTCCCTTCAAAAACATCAAAGAAATTCGGTAAAATCATTGTAAAAACAGCTATAACAACACAAACAGTGACAACTATTAAAATCATTGGATATAGCATTGCACTTTTGACTTTGTTTTGTAACTTATTATCTTTATCAAACTGGACAGATAATTTCATTGCTGTTCTATCCATCATACCCGTTGATTCACTTGCTCTAAACATATTAATCATTAAAGATGGAAACAATTCTCCTTGTGCCTCCAAAGCTGATGATAAAGATAATCCTTGTTGTAATTTCACATAAACATCTTTATAAACTGCTTGAAGCTTAGGATCAGTTGTTTTCTTAGTAATAATATTAATCGTCATAATTAACGAAATACCTGATGATAACATTGTTCCTAACTCTCTACAAAACTCTGATAAATCTTTTAGTTTCATCTTTTTATGCGATTGTTCTTTTATAATTTCCTTAGCCTGTAAAAGATATAAATTATCAGAACGCAATAAAGCGACAAGTTCTTCGCGAGAATTGACCTCCATCTTGCCGTGAAATTTCTTAGAATTTATATCTTTTGCAGTATACTTAAATATCGCCATAACTTGTACTCCTCATCCCTAAAGTCCAAACAAGCTTAAATACCATTTAAACAATTCCTGTCCATATAACAAAGCTACAAATACTCCAAAACAAATATAAGGTCCAAAAGCAATGTGACCTTTTCTATCTATTCTGTGAGTCAGCAATAAATAGCCAGCATAAATTCCAGCTATCAACACAGCAATAAACATTCCTATCAGTACGTTTATCCACCCCATTAATAAACCACTAACTGCTAATAACTTGATATCACCACCACCAAAGCAATCAGGTATTATTAAATTCATAATATATAATGGTACGCTTATTATAAAAAATCCAATTATACGATCCATCAAACTTAAATCTAAAAATGGCACACTTACAATAGCCACTATTAAACAACAAATTACTAAACCATTTGGTATTATCATTGTATCATAATCTATCATACAAATGGTTAATAAAATCATAGAAAATACAAAAGAAATCAATGTCATCCAGTCAATTCCATATCTATAAAAACATAGGACTGCCAAAACTCCACCAACAAACTCAATTGCTGGATATCTTAATGATATTGGTTCTTTACAAAAACGACACTTTCCTCTTAATAAAAACCAACTAAAAACAGGTATCATATCATATGCTTTTAATGTCTTATGACATTTTGGACAAAAACTTCTTCCTTCTACAAAATTCAAACCTAGAGGTAATCGATAGATCACAACATTGATAAAACTTGCAATACATGTCCCCAAAACAAACATATAAACATATAAAAACAATACGATTGGCTCCATTCCTTTCCCCTTTCCACACATTTAATCACTTATAGAATGAAACCCTCTCATTGAGAGGGTTAGACAATCTTTTTATTATCTATATATTTGAACTGAAGAGTTTGGTTCTACTGTAGCAACAGCTTCAGGTTTAGATGGATCTGCTCCAAAATAAACAACATACATAACTGCATTTTCAGGACTTCCAGTTAATTTAGTTCCACCTTCTGCTCCAGTCTTATCAACTGATGTTGGTTTGACCATATAAACATCAACTTGAGAGACTTTTGGTGTGCCACTAACCATTTCATCAACTTTAGCTTCCAAAGTGTCTTTAGTAGTAGAAGCAACATATTCCTTAGTGATTTCAGCTTGTGCAGCAATATAAGCACCTCTTGCTTGTGACATGTATTTAGCATCATCCGCTTCTCCCATATATTTTAATACAGAAGGTACAGCAACTGCCATTAATACAGCCAAAATAACAACAACGACTATGATTTCAATTAACGTAAAACCTTTTTTATTTTTTCTCATTTCTTTTAATTTTTGATATTCATTCCAATATCCTCCCTTTCATGTCATTATTATATTACAAATATATGTCGTTTGCAAGCATATCAAAGCCCTTTCAAAAGACTTTTATTCCCATATTTTGTCATATTATGTAGTATTCCTAAAATTTATTATCTTACATGAAAGTTGAAAATAAAGAAGTAAAAAAAGAGAACTATCAAAATGATATTATTCTCATAATAAATACTAATTTGTTTTTAATCGACGTTGAGATATAAACATATATAATGTAATCCCAAAAATAATAAAATATCCTATCCAACTATAAATATCTGGTATTTGTTGAAAAACAAAAAAACCAAGAATAGCTGCAAAAACAACTTGAGAGTAATCAAACAATGAAATATCTCGACCAGCGGCATAAGAATAAGCTGCTGTTACTGCAAATTGTCCTCCTGCTGCACATAATCCTGCCAGAAATAAAATTATTAATTGTTCTAAAGTCATAGGATGAAAGTTTAATATAAGATATGGAACAACACTGAGACAAGAAAAAATAGAAAAATAAAAAACAATTTGTGGACCTTTCACACCATTCTTTGATAGTTTTCTAACTAATGTATAAGCAATCCCCGCTCCCATTGCCCCTATTAATGCAACAAAACTTGGGAATAATTGAGTATTATGAAAACTTGGTTTTACAATAAACAATGTTCCTATAAAAGCAATTATAATTGAGAAAATTTGCTTTTTTGAAACATTCTCTTTTAATAGAAAAAATGAAAATATAATTACAAAGAATGGTGCTAATTTCTGAATAATGGATGCATCAGCCAACAGCAAATGATCAACAGCATAAAAATTAGCAATAATTCCAACTGTTCCACATAAAGATCTTAAAAATAATGTTTTTATATTCTTTTTATCAACATGAAAACCATAACCGCTCTTTTTAAGGATTGAAAAAGCAATGATTACAGCAACCAAATTTCTAAAGAAACTTTTCTGAATAGAAGGCAAATCCCCTGAAAGTTTAACAAACATATTCATACCAGCAAAACAAAGTGCTGATAAAACAATCATTAAAATTCCTTTGTTTTTCATAAAATCAACTCCATTGTTTATGAATATACCTTATTTTTCCTTGATTGTCATCTGATATACTTTTTATTTTAAAGATATTTATTTCATTTGTTTTCCTATTTCAAAAGATTTATAATGAATCAAAGGGGTTGATAAATTATGGATTTTGAAAATGGCAAGTTTCTGTTAGATATTTATAAAAATTATAAAGATTTACAGCATTTCTTTTTAGATAATGATTATCAACAATCATTAATATCTTTTTTTAATATATTAAAACCATTAATTCCCATCAAAAATATTGCAGCTTTCTTTTTAAAGAATAAACAAGATAAAGACTTTTTTTATGTTTATCAAATAGAAGATTGTCAGTTATTAGAATACATTCATACTCATCATGAAAAAACAATCTCGTCTTATCATTCATCAGTTCACTATCTACTCATTTGTCCACTTATAAATCAAAATACTTACTATGGGGAACTTCTTTTTATAAGAGATATTCATGAAGGCGATTTTACACAAAAAGATAAAGAAGTATTAAAAGACATTGCTCATTTTTATACAAGTGTATTTATAGATAAAGATACATATCTACACAACTTATTAAATAATAATACTATTTTTAGTCAATTCCTAGATAATATCAAAGCTAATGTTCTCATCACCAATCCACATACAGATGAAATTCTTTATATCAATGAACATATGAAAAAGAATTATCGTTTAGATAATCCTATTGGTTTACAATGTTGGAAAGTCTTACAAAAAAATGCCTACCATAGATGTGATAATTGCCCTGTCAAACTCTTGATTGAAAATCCGCAACAATGTTATTCATGGGAAGAAATGAGTTCTTTTGATAATCATGTCTATCAAAACTATGATTGTATGGTTGAATGGTTTGATCATTCATTAGTTCATTTTCAATATTCAGTTGATATTACTGCTATTAAACAATTAACAATAGATGCATCATTTGATGAATTGACTGGTATCTATAATCGTAAGTTTGGTAAGCAAGCATTACAAAATCAAATACTTAAAGCCAGAGATGATAATAAAAATATCATTCTATGTTTATTTGACATTGATCACTTAAAACAAATCAATGATAGTTACGGGCATCACGATGGGGATTATGTTATCAGCACCATTGCTAGTTATGTTAGAAAGACTTTAAATTCAGAAGATGTTTTTTTAAGGTTGAGTGGTGATGAATTTTTACTCTCATTCTATGATAACACTACTGATAATATTCATGAGCACCTTAATCAAATTTTGAATGATTTAGAATCCTTAAAGCATGATGAAAATCTTCCTTATTATCTATCATTCTGTTACGGATTGTACAAAATCACACCGGATTGTTCATTATCATTAAATGAGATGATTACTCATGCAGATGAAAAGATGTATAAATGGAAAAAACATAATCACCTTAAAAAAGCTCTAGATGATCTCAAAAAAAATTCTCCAGTTCAGAATCAATTTGATTATAATAAAGATTTATTATACGATGCTTTGGTAAAAAGTACTGATGATTATATTTTTATTTGTAATATGAAAGACAATATATTTAAATACACACCTTCAATGGTTGAAGAATTTGATTTCCCAAGTGAAATCCTTACAAATGCTGCAGCAGTCTTTGGAACAAAAATTCATCCTGATGATAGAT